>LNFE01000187.1 GCA_001464575.1 Acidobacteria bacterium Ga0077553
GCGGGAGATCGAAGAGCTTCGCGAAGGCCACGCCGCTCGTTTGGTGGCCATCGAAGAGGCCAACTTGCTGCTTGAGAGGCAGCAGCAGGAGATTGGCGAGCTTCGCGAAGGGCACGCCGCGCGGCTCGTCGCCATTGAAGAGGCCAATGTTTTACTCCGGGCCCAACAGGACGAACTCGGCTGCCTGCGCGCGGAAGTGAACGCTCTGCAAACGGCAAAGGCGCAGGCGGCCGTGCGGATCCAGGAGTTGGACGTAGCAGCCACGGAACGCCTGGCGGCGTTGCAACACGCCAATCTGCTGTTGGCTGCCTCTCATGCCGCCTACGCGGAGCAGGGCCATCGGTTGTCCGTATTTGAGAGCGCCGCGGCCGAAAGATTGGCGGCTTTAGAGGCTACGACCGCCAGCCTGCGGGCAGAAACTATGCGCCGCAGCCAGTTAGCGGCTGATCTGGAGACGGTTAGCATTGGCAGGGAACTTTGGCTGAGCTGCGGACTGAGCTGAACCAAGAGCGGGTCAACCGGCTGAACGGGGAGGAGCAGTTGACCTTTCTGCGAGCGGACCTGGAACAGGTCCGGGCCGATCGGGACCGCTATCGACGGTCCACCGAGGAATTGGCGCTGAGCGAGCAGGACTTACGGCGCCAAATCCTTGCGGCTGAGTCGGAGACTTTGCTACAGTCAGTTTTCCGAAGAACTACAGTAAAGAGCCATTGAAGTCTTGCCCGAACCAATGAAAATCGACGTCAATCTGCGCCAGTACTACAAGGGCAAGATCGGCGGCATGGAGAACTACCTGCGCAATGTGATTCGCGGGTTGTCCCATCACGAATTGCGAATTTGGGTTCACGAAGAGGAGGTCGCGCACGTCCGCGAGTTCGCGCCTACCGCCAACATCGTGGGCCTTACGCACGAGCGCGCCTTGCAGACTATCGAAGACGCCGTACGGGCCGGGGGATTCGATCTTTATTTCTGCCCGCTCTTGGTGCTGGAGCCGCTAGTGGTCGAGCAGCCCAGCGCGGTGATGATGCCGGACGTGCAGCACGAGTTTTTCCCGGAGTTTTTCGACGCGGGAGTGCTCCAATGGCGCCGCCAGACCTATGGCCCCACCGCCCTGAACTGCGACGTGCTCTTCACCCTCAGCGAGCACGCCAAATCGACGATTGTTCAGAAATTCAGGGTGAATCCAGACAAGATTCGCGTGATTCATCTCGACGCGGACGGCGAATTCAAGCGGCCCCTGCCTGCCACGCCCACCCCGGCATTCTCCGCGCTGCGCCTGCCGGAGCGATACCTGTACTTCCCCGCCAATTTTTGGCCGCACAAGAATCATTCGAATGTCTTGCAGGCCTTGCGAAAGGTCATCGACTCCGGCGCCCGCGACATTCAATTGGTGCTCAGCGGGTCTCCGGCCGAGTTCGGACGGGTGGAGAAAGAGATCCATAGTTTGGGATTGCAGGACTCCGTGCGGATGCTGGGCTATGTCGACAAGGCCCTGATTCCGGAGATCTACCAACACGCCTTGGCGCTGCTGTTTGCCACCAAGTTTGAAGGTTTTGGCATTCCGCTGCTCGAAGCGTTTTATTGCGGGTGTCCGGCGATCACCTCCGATTCCGGCAGTTGCGTGGAAGTGGCGGGTGAGGCCGCCGTGCTGGTGGACCCGCTGAATCCTTCCAGTATTGCCGAGGGCGTGCTCCGCTTGGCGGGCGACGCGGCGCTGCGCGCGGAGTTGGTGGCAAAGGGCAAAGAGCGCGTCAAACAGTTTTCCTGGGAACAAGCGGTCACCCTGACGGACCAGGCGTTTGCCGACATCACCAGTCCGGCTTACCGGAAGCATTCGGCGATTCAGGTGGAGACCTGGCCGGTGATCGGGATCGTGACGCCGACGTACAATATGGCGCATTTCCTGGAGGAGACGATTGAAAGCGTCCTCTCGCAGGACTATCCGCATGTGGACTACGTTGTGATGGACGCCGGGTCGAAAGATGGTTCGGTGGAGATTCTCCAAAAGTATGGAGACCGCTTTCGTTGGGCTTCCGAGAAAGACCGGGGCCAGGCGGATGCGGTCAACAAGGGGTACCATGCCACCACGGGCGAAATCTTCACGTTCCTGAATTCGGACGACACCTATTTGCCGGGGGCGCTCAGCACGATCGCCAAGCACTTTAAGGCGAACCCGGGCGTGGGCCTGATTTATGGCGAGGCGTACCATGTGAAGCTCGACGGCGAGATCATCGCGCCGTACCCGACCCAGCCGTTTGATCTGCGCACGCTCAACAACCAGTGCTACATCTGCCAGCCGGCGGCTTTCATGTTGCGCGAGGCGTTCTACAATGCCGGCATGATGAACGTAGAGATGCATTTCGCGCTCGACTACGAGTTGTGGATTCGCATCGCCAAGCAGTATGGGGTCCGCAAGGTGGATGAGTTTCTGGCCACCAGCCGGATGCATATGGACAACAAGACGTTGTCCAAACGCCGGCTTGTCTATCAGGAGATCCTGAGCACGGTGAAAACGCAGTTCCAATACGCGCCGTATGAGTGGATCAACGGCTACGCCTGCTATCTACTGGACCGGAAGGATCAATATTTCGACCGCTCGAAGCCGTCGTTGACGTCCTACGGGCTGAGCTTGGCGCTGGGGATGTATCACAACCCGGGGCAGCGGAAGCGCTTTTTGGCGGAGTGGCAGGAGATGACCGGGTTTGGCCGGAAGTTTACCGGCCGCTGGGAAGATGGCTGGATCTCGGCGGTGTGGCAGTCGGAACAGGCAATTCCGGAGGATGCCTCGCGTCTCGAGATGGCGGGAAAGCACTGGGCGCCGGGTGGGCCGCTGACTTTAACGGTGAAGCTCAATGGCAAGTCGATCCACCGGCAAGAGTTGGCGGCGGGTGAATACTCGTTTTCCGCGCCGGTACCGGCAGAGTATCGGGGCCGAACCTGCAGCATGCAAGTGGAGACCAGCAGGACATGGCGACCGAAAGCCAGTGGCGACTACCGGCAACTGGGCTGCGTGGTCGATACGGTTCAGTTTGAATCTACGAGAAGTACGAAGTGAGTGAGCCTCTCGTTACGATCGTTACCCCGTCCTATAATCAGGGACACTTTATCCGGGCGACGATTGCAAGCGTTTTGAGTCAGAGCTATCCCCATGTCGAGTACATCATTATGGACAGCAGCCGGTTGACGTTCATCTCCGAGAAGGACCGCGGGCAGACCCACGCGATCAACAAAGGGTTTCAGCGAGCCAAAGGGAGCATTGTGGCCTGGCTGAATTCGGATGACGTCTATCTACCCGGCGCGATCGCGCACGGAGTGGCGGGATGCGAGGCGAATCCTGAGGTGGGGGCGATCTACGGTGAGGGATTTCAGATTGACTATGACGGCAACGTGCGGCAGCAGT
Source organism: Acidobacteria bacterium Ga0077553 (assembly GCA_001464575.1). Taxonomy (GTDB): domain Bacteria; phylum Acidobacteriota; class Terriglobia; order Bryobacterales; family Bryobacteraceae. The sequence goes on from LNFE01000187.1 coordinate 3,401, forward strand.
TTCCATTTACCGAACCGTTCAACCTGTGGAAGCTGACATTCGTTCTGGACTACATTCTCCAGCAATCGGTCTTTTTCCGGCGCGACTGCGTAGAAGCGGTGGGTTGGGCGGATGAGTCGCTGCACTTTGGCATGGATTGGGATCTGTTGATCCGGCTCGGCAAGCGATTCGGTTTGGCGTACGTGCCGGAGAAGTTTGGCTGTATCCGGGAGTACGAAGCGGCCAAGTCTTTCGCCGGGGGAGAGAAGCGGTTCCGGGAGTTGGCCGCGATGCTTGCAAGGCACAGCGGACAGAAGCGACCGCCGGGTTGGTGGTTCTACGGGCTGGACACTTATGACAAGGTCTGGTCGGAACGAATCCGGAAGGTGGTGCCGGGGGCCTTGGGCGAGTATGTCGCCAGACGTTTCGTCCACGTCTGCCGGGCGCGGATTGACGAAGTGTATTTCCGGTCGCAGGGGTTGTATGCCGACCAATGGGCGGCGACGCGGCTGCATTGGATGCTGCCGGAATATGCCCGGAAGGCCGTGATCCACGGGACCATTCCTGGATGGGCCCGGCCGCTCGATGATCAGGAGCTGCGCATCCGGGTGAACGGCCGGATGGCGGCCCGTGAGTACCCCCCGTTTGGTGACTTTTCCATTGAGGTGCCGCTCACACCGGGATCCGCTGCCGTGCTGCAGATTGATGCCGAGAAGTATGTGGTGCCCGAAGAGCAGGGCTTGGGCCCGGACCGGCGGCGGCTTGCCTGGCAGATGCGGCGCATCGAGCCGGTGCGGTAGGCCTTATTTCACGTTGAGCGTGGGACCGGGCGGACTGGTCACGCCGCGAATGCGGATGGCCACCGGGACGGCCTTTCCTGGCGTCACCGTGGGCGGGATGCGAATGTTGAGTTGGATGATCCCGACAATCAGACCGGGACTCGCCCCCGCGTAGTGCACCTCGGCCGGGAGACCTCCTACCGTCACCGTAACCGGGCTATGGGGATTACTCGCCTGGCGGGCGATCGCGCCGTCAAGACGTCCGGCATCCGCCGGCTGCACCGGCATCCCCTCGCCGGTGGCGTAGAGGACGGCGAAGCCGCCCCGCAACGCGGGGGCCGCCTCGGTCACCAAATAGTACTCGTTCTTCTCTTCGTCGTAGGCGTAGGAGGCCACGGGACCGGCCCCCACCCCGTTGGCCGTGAACAGGCCGGGCGCGGCCGGGGTGACCAGGATTGGCCAGATGTTGGACCGTTGCCCTGCGTAGTTCACCTGGATCATGTAAGGCCGGTTGGCTTCGAGGGCATACGGGATCGCAATGCAGATCTGGTCCCTCCAGGCGTAGAGAACAGGCGCGCCCTCGCCTTGCAGTTCGACGGAGACGCTGGCCAGACTGGTGGGCACGCGAGGCAAGGCCGGGTCAAAGGAAACGAGCGTCTCCGGCCCAATGTTTTGGCCGTAGATGACCAAGAGCGAGCCAGGCGCGGCCGTAGCGGTGAGGTTCGCGGCGTGGGCGATGCCGCGGATTACAGGCCCCGGCAGCGTCGTTACGAAAGTCGAGGTCGCCTCGCCGCCACCGGCACCCGGATTCGTCACCGTGATCGGCATGGTCCTCGAATCCGTCATCATACTGGCGGGGACCGTGATTTGGAGCGCGTTGTCTCCCAGAACGATCGTCAACACTGGCTCGTTGTTCACTTTCGCGGTGGTGCCTGGAAAGAAGCGGGCTCCGCGGACGGTGAGGATACTGGTGGGGGACTGCGCCGGCAGACTGGCCGGCCAGACACTGCTGATTACGGGGATTCCTGGCTGGACGGTAAGGCGCGCGGTGACCGTCGAGGTTTTCGTCACCGCGGTAGGCGTATTGATCGTGACCGTGCCGGAGTAGACACCGGGACTTAAACCGGCCGGGTTGACCGTGATCTGGATGGGGACCCGGAAGCCAGGGAAGACGCTCCCGGTGGCCGGGGTGGCGGAGAGCCATGCCGTGCCTTTTGTCGAAATGCTGAAGGGAAGCAGACCGCCGGTGGAGTTCAGCATCACGGGCAAGGGTGGTATCGCCGAGGGATCGCCCAGCCGCGAGACAAAATCGAGCGTCGTGGCCGAGACAACGATATTACTGGGCGGCGATTGCAGGGTCAGCGTGACGGGGATCACCACGGGTTCGCGGTTGGCGCCTTCCGTCGGCACGATGGTCAGCTGGTCCGTATAGGTACCGACGATCAGCGACGTCACATTAACAGTGACCCGAACCACCAACGTGGTCCGGCCGCTTTCGGGGGTTACCGTCAGCCATGGACTGGAGGGCGGGTTGACGGCGAAAGCGATCACTTGGCCATTAGCCACCGCCGCGACGGACAGCGTCTGTGATGCGGTTGGGATGCCGACACCCTGGACGAAGCTGAACGAGAGGGTGGCCGGCGACACCTTAATCGTGGGGGCACCCCACAGCATCGAAGCCAACCAGAAGATCGAGAGCCACCGCACACTGTCTCCATCGACGGTCTACGCCGCCAACGGGAGATCAGTTAATTCTTAAGCTCTTCAGGGAAAACCGCATAGCCTTCCGGCGGCGGGAACTGCGCCCGGAGGTATTCGAGGCGCTTCCGCAGATGGCGGCTGGCGATCTGCCGCGGACCCGGCTCGACATCGATGTCGCAGCAGAGGCCGTGGAGATACAGCGTCAGCGTATCGAAGAACGATTCCCGCGCGTATTCGCGGAACAGCTTGGTCTCGCCGCGGAACGAGGCCTGTTTGTTGAGCAGATTCTGTTTGGCGGCCCAGCTCAATTGGTCGACCTCGCCGTGGACGCGGGCTTTCAGCTCCACGCGAAGGAGGTCCATGTAGCCGCTGAAGGCCGCCTCGGGCAGCCGGTCGAAGGCGGCCCGGGAGAGCGCGTTGAACAGATGGAAGTGATACTCGCTCATGTCGATGTCTTTCACACCGAAGGCGAGAATACCGGGCTGGCCTTCGGCGGCCGACGGGACGTAGGCGAGGGTAAGCCGGACCTTTTCGTCGGGCGGATCGATGACGACGAGCGAATCCTGCGGCAGGAAGGTCGGACGGGCGGCTTTATGCTTACCGGGGGCGGCGGGCCGTTCGAGATAGGGCACCAGGAGGACGAGCAGCTTCGGCAGCGCGGCGCGGACAAGGGCGGGAAGCGCCTCGACCGGCTCTTCGAGGTACTCGCGCATATCCTCTTCCCCCACCGGTACGGCGGCGACGAAGTAGGTAAACGTGTCGCCTAGCGGAACGCTCTCCGGGCGGAATCGTTCAGCGAATTCACCCAGGTGAAGTTTGGCCGCAGACTCTAGGGCCAGGTCGGAGGAGGACGGCATCGACAGAACCTTCAGTGTAACAGAGCCTCGCGCTAGACTGGGGTTTTGCGACCTGTCGACATTTTGATCTCAGCGGGCGAGGCGTCAGGGGACATGTACGCCTCCCGGCTGGTGGAAGAGTTGCGGAAACTGGCGCCCGGGCTCCAGTTCTACGGTTGCGCCGGGCCGAAGATGCGCGCCGCGGGCGTAGAGCCGGTGGTGGACGCCGAGGCGCTGGCCGTGGTTGGTTTGGTCGAGGTGGTCGCCCACATCCCGCGCATCTATGGGGAGTTTCGCAAACTGGTTGCCGCGGCGCGGCAGCGGCGGCCGGCGTTGGCCATTCTTACCGACAGCCCGGACTTCAACCTGCGCGTCGCCAGGAAGCTGAAGCGGCTGGGCGTGCCCGTGGTTTACCTCGTGGCGCCGCAGGTTTGGGCGTGGCGATCCGGCCGGGTGAAGCAAATGCGCCGGGACCTGGCGAGTATTTTGTCGATTTTTCCTTTTGAGAAGGCCTGGTTCGCCGCACGCGGCGTGGCCGTCGACTTCATTGGCCACCCGCTGGCTTGGAGCGCGGCGCCGCGCCTGTCGCGGGCGGAGTTCTGCGCCCGCTATCAACTTGACGAAACGAAGCCATTCCTGGTGCTACTGCCCGGCAGCCGGGTGGGCGAGAGCCGCCGCCACCTGCCGGCGGTGCTCGATGCGGTGGAAATTCTGCGTTCTCATGGCTATACGCAGTTTGTCTGGGCGACGCCGACCGGATTTTTAGGCCGCGGCGGCGGTTCGTTTACAACTTTTCGGGAACGCATTTCCGCGCTGTCCATCCAAATCGTTGAGGGAGACACCTGGGATGCAATTGCCCACGCCGACCTCGCCTTGGCCGCCAGCGGTACGGTGACCATGGAAGCAGCCTTGCTGGGGACGGCAATGGTCACCTTCTATCGGGTCACCGAAGTCAGCTGGCTTCTAGGTAAATTGTTAGTGTCCGTTCCGTTCTACACCATGGTGAATTTGGTGGCAGAGCGCCGAGTTGTGCCTGAACTCATGCAGAGCGAGTTGACGGGTGCTAATTTGGCCCGCGCCGCGCTGGATTTACTTGAAACCCCCGGAGCGCTGTCCAAAATGCGCGCCGAGTTAGCCACCATCCGCGAATCCCTTCGCCGGGAGAGCGACCCCCTTGCCGAAGCAGCCAAGATTCTGGCTGCCCGTTACTTGAAGGAAACCTGATCATGAAGATAGTAGGGACCATTCTCACCGCCGGCCTATTTGCCTCTCTCCTCTCCGGCCAGGAGGCGCGGGGGCGGTCCCGGATCGACGTGATAAGCTATCAGATCAAGGCAGACGTCAACCCGGCCACCCAAACGCTAACCGCCAGCGCCCGGATCAAGTTCCAGCCGGTGGACGACCGGATCACGACCATCGCCTTCGACCTGCACAATAGCCTGAACGTGACCTCCGTGATGGATGGTAAGGGCAAGGCGCTGACGCCGACGCGGAATCTGCAGGAGTATCAGCTCCGCATCGCGTTCCCGGATATTCTCGCCAAGGGCTCCGAGCAGGAGGTGGTGGTGAATTACGAAGGCCGGTTGAGCGGTCAGGAGGAGTCGCCGGTCTACGGCGTGAAGTTTGCCGCGATCAAGCCAGAGTACGCGTTCCTTCTTTATCCGGCGCGTTGGTTCCCGGTGAATGAGTACACGGCCGACCGCTATGCCGCCGAGTTTGCGATTACGGTGCCCGAAGGCTTCAACGTGGTCGCCGGAGGGATTGAGACTTCCGGCCCCGCGCCGGCCGGCAAGAAGACGACGGTATGCAATTTCGCCAAGCCTGAAGGGCGAGCCGAAGACGGTGGCGGCGCAGGGCGTGACCGCGCTGACCTATTTTCGCGCGGATTCGGCCGCCGCGGCTACGAGTTGGGGCGAGGAGACGGGTAAGATACTCTCCTTTTTAACCGGTGTTTTTGGCTTGGCGCCGTATTCGGCTATCAGCCTGATTGAGACCGAAGACGGCGCGCCGAATGGCTATGCCGCGCCGGGAATGCTGTTTCTGAATCCGCGGGCGATCGGCAGCCAGGCGAATCCCCGGCTTCTTGTGAATCAACTAGCCCGGCAGTGGTGGGGCATGCAGACTTCGCCGGTGACCCGGAACCACCTGTGGATCACCAATGGCATGGCGCGCTATGCCGAACTGTTGTGGGTGGAGCAGTCGCAGGGCCCCGGCGCGCTCGAAGGCGAGGTGCGCGATACCTACGTGGAGGCGATGACGGTGGATAATCCGCCGCTCATTCAATCCGCGCGGTTTGAGGATTATTCGCCCGAATACTGGGCCACCACGGCCGGTAAGGGCGCCGCCGTGTATCACATGCTGCGCAGCGTGATGGGCGATGAGAAGTTTAATGAGTTTCTGAAGGCGGTTCCGGACAAGTTCGCCGGGCGCAGCGTCTCCACCGAAAACGTGAAAGATGTCGCAAGCCAACTGGCCGGCCAGGATCTGGGCTATTTCTTCATTCAGTGGATTGAATCGAGCGGGGCGCCGGAGTTTAAGCTCGAATACACGGTCTACCGCACGCAGAAGGGCTTTCGGATCATGGGCAAGATCTCGCAGGATCTTGACACCTTCCGCATGCCAGTGACGTTGAAGATTGAAACCGAAGGCAATCCCGAGGAGAAAGTGGTGGACGTCTCCGGTACCTCGTCCGAGTTCCTGATCGAGACCTTCGGCAAGCCGAAGCGCGTGGAGATTGACGTCAACAACAAGCTGCTGCGGATGAGCCGGACGATGCGCGTTTCCGTTTCCATCCGCAAGGGCGAGATGTTCGCCGAAATTGGCGAATACGGCGAGGCGCTGAAGGAGTATACGAAGGCGCTCGAAGTGGCGCGGAACAGTTCGCTGGCGCACTATCGCGTGGGCGAGGTGTTCTTCCTGCAGAACAACTATCAATCGGCGGCGAACGAGTTCCGCGAGTCGCTGAACGGGGATCTGGAGCCCAAGTGGACCGAGGTTTGGGGCCACATCAACCTGGGCAAGATCTTCGATATCACCGGCCAGCGGGAACGCGCCGTGAACGAATACAACCTGGCGATCCGGACCAAGGACAATACGCAAAACGCGCAAGAAGAGGCCGCCAAGTATCTCAAGGAGCCCTTCAAGCGCGCTAAGCCGGCCTACTAGGCTAGTGGCCTTCGGCCTCTAAGAACCGTTCCGCTTCGATCGCCGCCATGCAGCCCGCGCCCGCCGCGGTAATGGCTTGGCGGTAGACCCGGTCCTGCACGTCGCCGGCGTGGAATACGCCGTCGATGTTCGTCCGCGCCCCGCCGTGCGAAATGATGTAGCCCTCTTCGTCAGTATCAATCTGGCCGCGGAGGAACTTTGTATTCGGGATGTGGCCGATGGCGACGAAGAAGCCGTCCACGGCGCGGTCCCAGGTTTCGCCGGTGACGAGGTTGCGCAGCTTGGCGCCAGTGACGAAGCCCTTCTCGACGTCATAGATGTCATCGACGACGGTGTTGGTCAGGATCTCGATCTTCGGGTTGGCCTTGGTGCGGTCCACCATGATCTTCGAGGCGCGGAACTCATCACGCCGGTGCACCAGGGTGACGCGCTTGCCGAAGCGGGTGAGGAAGTTGGCTTCCTCCATCGCGGTGTCCCCACCGCCGATCACCATAATCTCCTTCTCGCGATAGAAGAAGCCGTCACAGGTGGCGCAGGAGCTGACGCCGTGGCCAATCAACTTGTACTCGTTGGGCAGGCCCAGCCAGCGGGCGGAGGCGCCGGAGGCGATGATTAGCGTCCGGGTCTCAATCCACTCGCTGTCGATCTTCAGCTTGAACGGCCGCTGCGAAAGATCGGCGTCTTCGACAGTGCCGTGGATAAACTCGGCGCCGAAGCGGATCGCCTGCTGCTTCATGTTCTCGACCAGCTGCGGACCCATCACCCCATCCGGAAAACCGGGGAAGTTCTCTACTTCCGAGGTAATGGAGAGCTGGCCACCGGGCTCATGGCCGGAGACCACCAGCGGCGAGAGCGAGGCCCGGCCGGTATAAACGGCGGCTGTATTTCCGGCACAGCCCGAGCCGATGATGACGACATTACGCATAAAAGAAAAAGAGGGATTGGCGCTGTAGAAGCTCCAAACCCTCAGGGTATCACTGAACGGTGTTTTTCGAGTTTAGGCGGCCCGGCGGCGCAGCAGGCCTAGGCCGATGAGACCGGCGCCTAGCAGAGCCCAGGTGCCCGGTTCGGGAACCTGGCTGCCTTCAATGACGCCACCAATCAGGTCGTTGCCGCAGGTGGCCGAGGCGAAGGAGAAGGTGGAGCCTTCAAAGCCGTTGATGAAGGCGTCGTTGGCGGTGAAGGCGAGCGTGACCTTCAGATTGGTCGGGCCGCCGGTGCTGACCGTCGAAACCGTTCCGTCGCCGACGAAGTTGGCGCCTTCGCTGCGGCCCCAGACGGGGGCGTTGGGGCGATAGTTGGGGTCCTGGTCGGGGCCGAGGCCGAGGGATTGCTGGGCGGTCTGGGTGCCGGTCACGCGATAGAGATCGCCAGCGTCCAAACCATCCCGGGATACTAGAGCGACCGCATAGGTATTGCCGCCGTTGAAGAAGAGCAGATCGCCCACGTTCAGGTTGGTGAAGGCGCCGCCGATGGAGAACGGGCTGAGGCTGGTGCCGCCACCGTAGTTGAAGAGGATATCGACGGTGAACCGCTTCGTGCCGGAGTTAAACGAAGCGAAGGCGAGCGAGGAGATATCGAAAAAGTTGGGGTCGCCGATGACATCGGCGGGATCGGCTGAGGCCAGCGGGTCGGTGTAAACCAACGGGAACGTTGGCAGGGCAAAAGCAGGGAGGGTGAAAGAGGCGGCCAGGAAGAGAAGTGAAGAGATCCGCATAGTGTTTCCGAGCTCTAAAGTGACAGGCGGCTACTCCCCATCGAATAGAACTTCGGACCAATAGGACCCAGGACTGCGCATGGTACGGCGCTAAGGCGCGGCAAAGTACCTTGTGTCCAGCCAGGACAACAAGCCTCTGCGAATCAATCGCTTACAAAGGCCGAGCGCCTTAGTACTCTAGCGAAAGTGCAGCCAAAGCTGGTTGGTGGCCAAGGCGCCAAAATAGGCCAGCAACCCCATGTAGGCAAACTGCGCGGCCGGCCAAGCCCAGCTGCCAAGTTCGCGCCGCACTATCGCCACCGTCGAGAAGCACTGCATGGCGAAGGCGAAGAAGATCATCAGGGCAAAGGCGCCGCCGGGCGTCAGATCCTTCCGCAGCGATTCGATCAGGGGCGGCGAGTCCTGCTCGGCATTCTCGATGCCGTAGATGGTGCCCAGCGTGCCGACGATCACCTCGCGGGCGGCGAGCGACGTGATCAGGCCAATGCCGATCTTCCAGTTGAAGCCCAGCGGCTGGATGGCTGGTTCCACGGCCCGGCCGATTTGACCGGCGATGCTCTCTTCAATCGGCGGCGCCTTGCCGTCCTTATAGGGCAGGTGCGCCAGAACCCAAAGCAGGACGGTGACGAGCAGGATGACGGTGCCGGCGCGCTTTAGGAAGATGACCGCCCGATCGATCAGCCGCAGCAGAAGTGAGCGGAGGGACGGGCGGCGGTAGGCCGGCAACTCCATGACGAATGTGGTTTTCGCATGGCGGAGGACGGTGGAACGCAGCAGCAGGGCGGTGCCGACGGCGGCCGCGAACCCCAGGAGATAGAGGCCCAGCAGCACGGCGGCCTGTAGACCCAGCAGTTGGCCCACTATCGGGGTGTTCGGCACGAAGGCGGCGATGAGCAGGGTATACACCGGCAGGCGGGCCGAACAGGTCATGAACGGCGCGATGAGCACGGTGGCGAGGCGGTCTCGTTTGTTCTCGATGGTCCGGGTGGCCATTATCGCCGGCACCGCGCAGGCATACGCCGACAGCAACGGGATGAACGCCTTGCCCTGTAACCCGACTCGGGACATGGTGCGATCCGCGATCACGGCCGCGCGGGCCAGGTAGCCCGAGTCTTCGAGAATTCCAATGAAAAGGAACAGCAGCAGGATCTGCGGCAAAAAGACGACCACGCTGCCAACCCCGCCCCAAACGCCCTCCACCAGCAGACTTCGCAAGATCCCTTCCGGCAGCAGATTGCCTAGCCGTTCGCCGGACCAGCCGATCAGACTCTCCACCCCGTCCATCATCGGCTGCGCGCCGGTGAAGATGCCCTGGAAAACCGCCAGCACGACGACAAGAAAAATGAGCGGCCCAAGAACTGGATGGAGGAAGATGCGATCGAGACGACGGGTCCATTCCGGCGGCGCCGGGGGGGTGTAGCCGGCCTGCAGACCGACGCGTCCGGCCCAGCGGCGTCGGGCGGGCAGATTGGGCAGCACGGGCAGTTCGACACGCGGTTGCGGCACCACCGGTCGCGCGCCGGTGCCTTGCAAAAACTGAACGACGCGCTCGACGCCCTGACCGCTCGCGGCAGAGATTAACGCGACCGGAGCGCCGATCTCGCGGGCCAACGCCGAGGGGTCCACTTTGCCCCCCCGCGCTTCGAGATCGTCCGCCATGTTCAGCACGACGAGGGTCGGCAGACCCAGCGCCAGGACGGGTGCGGCCAGGACCAGATGCCGCTGGAGATTCGTCGAATCCAGAATCAGAATGATGCCGTCGGGCAGGCCCAGGGATTCCTTGGCGCCGGTGAGGACGTCGTAGGTCACCTGCTCGTCTTCCGAGCGCGGCGTCATGCTGTAGATGCCGGGCAGGTCGACCACGAACAGTTCCCGGCCGGTGGAATCCTTCACGCGGCCGACGTGGTGCTCGACGGTGACGCCGGGGAAGTTGGCCACCTTTTGCCGCAGGCCCGTCAGACGGTTAAACAGGGTGGACTTGCCGGCGTTGGGGGGACCGACGAGAGCAACATAGTGCCCTTCTTTCCGGCTCACGGTTTGCGGTGCAGCCCCGTGGCAGCTCCCGCTATCGCTCATATCTGATCCAGATCCGGGATCGGCTCGGCGGAGATGTACAGCCGGCACGCGGTATCGCGCCGCAAGGCAATTTCAGAACCGTCCACGCGAAAAATGCGCGGATCGCCGCCGGGTGCGCTGCCCGCGGCGACGACGGAAGTCCCCGGCAGAAAGCCTAACTCCATCAAACGCTGCGACATCTCTTCCGGCAGATCCAGCCGCTCCAGGTACGCTTGGGAACCGGTTGGGAGCTGGGCCAGAGTTTGAGCGGCGCCGTTCTTGAAACTGAGTTGCATCGCTTTTTAAGGATAGGACCGTCACGGCCCGGTGTCAACCGACCCTTTTGCCCTCCGGTTTCCGAGGTGGAAACGAAAGGGTTCGATGCTACACTCAGAGGGGCGAATCTTCCGGGTGAGCAGTTAGCCAATCGCAGTTAGCCAATCGACGATGACTCCCGAATTTCCCGCTGTCACGATTGTTACTCCGTGTCTCAACGCGGAGAGGTTCCTCGAGCGGACGCTCGAGAGCGTGTTACAGCAGGATTACTCGAACTTTGAGTACCTGGTGCTCGATGGCGGGTCTACTGATGGAACCCTGGCGCTTCTGGAACGCTACGCGGCGGCCTACCCCGGCAAGATGCGGTACATTTCGGAGCCGGACAATGGCGCTTCGGACGCCATCGCCCGCGGGTTCGCGCTGGGGCGGGGTGAGATCTTCGCTTATTTGAACGCGGACGATACTTACTTTCCGGGGGCCATTCGCACGGCGGTCGCCTACCTGCGCGACGAACCGGAGCTGGCGGGCATTTACGGAAACGCTTTTTGGATTGATGGCGACGGGGCCGTGCTGGGCACTTACCCCACCAAGCCCTTCGACGCGGAGCTTCTAGGCCGCGAGTGCTTCGTATGCCAGCCGGCCAGTTTTGTCCGCGCCGCGGCGATCCGGGAGGTGGGCGGTTTCGACGTCAAGCTGCACACGGCGTTTGACTATGATCTGTGGCTGCGGTTGGCGCGGCGGCACAAGCTGCGGCGCATCGAGGTGCTGCTGGCGAATTCCCGCATGCACCTGGACAACAAGACCTTCAGCCGGCGGGGCACCGTCTTCCGCGAAGCCATCACGTGCGTCCAACGCCATCAGGGCTATGTGCCGTTTCAATGGATCCATGGCTACTGCTCGTATTTGATTGACGGGCGCGACCAGTTTTTCGAGCCGCTGCAGCCCTCCTTCACGAAGTTTGCGTTCAGCCTGGGACTCGGTGTGGTTGTGAACTGGCGGCATCCGTTGCGCTACGTGCGTGAATGGTGCAGTATCATGAGCCCTGATGCCTTTGTTCGCCGGTGGAACGCCACCTGGATTGCGCGACGGACCGGCATACAGATTCGCTAATGGCACAAAAGAAAGCCCTCATTACGGGCGTGAACGGACAGGACGGCTCCTATCTCGCCGAGTTGCTGCTGCACAAGGGGTACGAAGTGCACGGGTTGGTGCGGCGGGTGGGCCTCGAAGCGCCCGAACGGCGGCTCGAACGCGTGGTGGGTCTGCGCGATCAGATTAAGCTCCACCCGGCTTCGCTCGAAAACTACGCCGCCCTCTACCAGGCGATCTCCAAGATCCGCCCGGACGAGTGTTATCACTTGGCCGCCGCCAGCTTCGTCAGCTACGAGTTCGACGACGAGTTTTCGACGCTGACGACGAACATCAACGGGACTCACTACCTGCTCGCCTCGTTGAAGGACCTGGCGCCGCAGTGCCGCTTCTACTTCGCCGGTACGTCGGAGATGTTCGGCGCGGCGGAGCGTTCGCCGCAGGATGAGTCCACGCGGTTCCGGCCGCGCTCCATCTACGGCATCAGCAAGGTGGCCGGCTTCGAGCTGACGCGGAACTACCGCGAACGGTACGGCATGCACGCTTCAAGCGGCATCCTGTTCAACCACGAATCGCCCCGGCGGGGCTTTGAATTCGTCACCCGGAAGATTACCAGCACCGTGGCCCGTATTCTCGCCGGGCAATCGAACGAGCTGCGGCTCGGCAACCTGGAGCCGCTCCGCGACTGGGGCGACGCCCGGCAGTACGTCGACGCCATGTGGCGCATGTTGCAACAGGAACAGGCGGATGACTACGTGATTGCGACCGGCAAGCTGCATTCGGTGAAGCAGTTCGTGGAGATTGCGTTTTCCAGCGCGGGTCTCGACTGGCAGAAGTACGTCGTCGTGGACCAGAACTACTACCGGCCCGCGGAGAAGATTCCGCTGTGCGGCAATCCGGCCAAGGCGAGCCGCGCCCTGGGCTGGGAGGCGACCACGGACTTTGCTATTCTCGTCCGCGAGATGGTCGCCGAGGATTGCCGGCTGCTTGGCTTGCAACTCCCCGTCATCGAATCCACCACGAGCTGAGGTTTGCCTATGATCACCCGCCGCACGTTGCTGGCCGCCCCGGCTGCCGGCGCGGCCTTCGCCGCCGCCCCCGGACTGGGCGAGAAGCTGGCCGCCGCGATGGCCGCCCCGGTGCTGAAGGCGGCGCTGGTCCGCGAGGCGGTGAAGATCGCCTCCATCGACCTGCTCAAGAACGGCGCCAGCTATATTGTCCGGGTTCGCTCCACCTCCGGCGCGACTGGCTACGCCGACGCGCATAGCAACGTGATGAGCGCGGCCTATCCGATTCTGATCAGGAAGGTGGCGCCCTTCTTCGTGGGTAAGGACGCCCGGGAGCTTGAGTCCCTGCTTACCGGCGTCTATCTGGCCAGCTCGAACTACAAGTGGCAGGGTCTACCGTTCTGGGTGAGCGTGGCCGTCGTCGAGATCGCGATTCTCGACCTGCTCGGCAAAGTGGCTGACCAGCCGCTTGGCGCGCTGATCGGCAAGCCGCAGCGGTTGAAGATCCCGGTCTATCGCGCCAGCGGCAACCGTGGCAATTCGGCGGAGGAGGAGGTCGCCTACCTGCAGAAGATCGTCGGCGAGACCGGCGCCGGCGCGATCAAGTTTCGACTCGGCGCACGCATGACGTACAACGACGCCTCCACCCGCCGAGACCGCGCCCTCATTCCCCTTACCCGCAAAACCTTCGGCGACAAGTTCGCCATCTACGCCGACGCCAACGGATCCTACGACGTGCCGCAGGCCATCCGCATCGGCAAGCTGATGGAAGAGTACAAGCTGGCGTTCTATGAAGAGCCCGTGCCCTTTGACTACTACGACGAGACCAAGCAGATCGCGGACGCCCTGAAGATCCCGATCGCGCTGGGCGAGGAAGAACCCAGCCTGCGCGGCATGCGCCGGATTATCGAGCACGGCATCGCCCGCGTCATCCAGCCGGACCTGCTCTACTTCGGCGGGCTGATCCGCTCGATGAAGGTGGCCCGCATGGCGGAAGTGGCGGGCCTCGATTGCACGGCGCACATGTCCGGCGGCGGGTTGGGGTTCCTCTACGTCGCCCACTTCGCGTCGTCGATTCCCAACCCCGGCGCACATCAGGAGTACAAAGGGGAGGACGATATTCTGCCGGTGCGATCCGCCACCAGCTCACTGAAGAGCGAAGGCGGCATGTTGACCGTGCCGACGGGTCCCGGCCTCGGCGTGGAGATTGACCCCGCCTTTCTCGCCAAAGCGACCGTGGTTACCGCTTAGGCTTCTGCCAGGAGCCGATGAATTCGACCAGTCGGCGGACCCGGACCAAGCCCAAATCCTGATCGTTCTCGACCTGACGGAACAGCGGCCCCCAAACCGGCATCTCGCGAGAGCCATGGGCCGTCCGCGGGTCGCCTTCGCCCAGAATCATCTTTTCGAGCTCCGCGGCCGGATACTTGCCGCCGCGGCGAAAGGCAAGCGTGGTCAGATCGGGGACTTTGTCCTTCAACGCCGCCGCCACCGGCCCCTTGCCCTTCCCGTCCATCCCGTGGCAGGAGGCACAATAGGCTCCGAACAGGCTTTTGCCGTCCATCTCCGGAATGAGTTTCCGGGGCGAGCGGTCCTGGCCGGCCAGGGGCAGCACGGTGCCTAGCGCCAGAAGAAGAAATGCGATTCGCATGGATTTGTCCTCTGGCGCTAGTATATGGCGAACGCGGTTAGCCGTTGCGAACGATGCCTCGCAGGTCATACGGTTCGCTGCTGCCGCGCTGCACAAAGTTGCCATTTTCGAGGTAGAGGCGGTTCTGTGGATTCTGGTCGCTGCCCTGCGCGGCGTCGGTATACTTGGGGTCGTTGAAGCTGATGTACTGGCGGCCCTTATCGTCGACGCCCATCCCCGTGGCCACCACATAGTGGTCGATGCCGAACAGGTTGCTCGACGGGTTTGTACCATGAGGACGGTTTACGCCGAGCATCACCGGCTTGCCGGCTTTCAACTGGCTTTCGAGGTAGTTGAGCGCGGCCGAATCCGACTTCATGACGGAGGCGTTGCTCTGGCCGGGGACCACGCGATGGTTCCGGTCGCTCGTGTTCCGCATCATGTACTCGCAGGCGTTGTCGCACCGGGCGGCTGGGCGCTGGCCGGCGTAGTCGCCGGGGACCCGGGAATCGAACTGCGAGACGAAGTCGATGTTGACGTGAACGGACGGGCCGGCCTTCGGAGGCGTATCCCCGACGACTTTCACGAGTTCCGTCATCCGCCGCTTCTGATCGGCCTTCAGGTCCTTTAGGGACATGTTGGTATCGAACTTTCCGGTGGCCGGGTCGTAAAAGGATTGGTACCGCGCCTCGGCCAGGCTCTGCGCAGTGACGCCCTTTTTGGCGAGCGCCGGGAGTTGATCGAGCAGGCCGCCCTTGCCGGTGGCGGCTTTCGGGGCTTGGTTATAAAGGTCAAAGGCGGCGGCGGCGAGCATCTTGTTGCTCGGGTCGAGGCCCGCTTTCCGGCAGGCGGCTTCGTACTGTGGGCGGAACTGGCGAAGGGTCTCGAGCTGCTTGGAGTCGGCGTTGCGCGGCGAATAGGCCTCGCCCTGGTAGGAGAAGGTGCCCTTGTTTGGCTTGTGATTGGCAGGGTCGATGTGGCCTTCGTAGGCGGCGGTCATGCTGCCGTCCGGTTTGCGGGTTCCTTCGGCGACGCCGATGGCGACGGAGAGTTGGGAATCGGCGCTGGAGAGTTCTTTGGTGAGATCAAAGGTGGGGCTAGGCCGGGAGGGCGGCGGCGGGGCCGCGGCGCCAGATGCTTTGGCCAAGGCGGCTTGGGTCTTCGGTCCCACGATGCCGTCGGCCTTCAGGCCATGGCTCTGTTGAAACTGCCGCACGGCGGCGTCGGTTTTCGGTCCCCAGTCGCCGTCTGCCTCGAGAGGGAAGCCAGCCTTCGTGAGCTGCTTTTGCAGTTGGGTGACGGCGGGGCCCTGGTCGCCTTTCATCAATTCGAGGGGGGCGGAAACTGGCGCGTTGGAGGAAGAGACGGGGTTGATCGTGGACATCGGGAAGATTCTCCTGGCTGACGTCCGTGTTATCGGGCCTCCTGCAAGGAGGTTGCTTCGAGAAAACGCAGGATGCGTTCTCCGAGGAAGCGGCGGAACTCTGGCGTCAACGGGGGGCAGTGCTTGCTGCCGCGGAGCAACTCGGTTTCCGCCTGCGGGAGCCAGGCTTTGATCCGCCGGAGCAGCGCCTCGCCGGGGGCGTGGATATCGTGTTCGGCGCCGAAGACGAGCACGGGACAGCGCAAATTCTTCCAGCCGTCGCTTGCTTTGAACGGCGGAACATGGAAGTCGAGCCGGTACGCCAGCAGGGCCTCGCCCAAGTACTGCGCCCACTCAGCGTTTCGCGTCGTGAACTGCGTATTCAGAATCGGCTCCAGCCGGGCTGGGGTTGGCCTCCAGCGGTACAGCATCAACGGCCAGGCGGCGTCCACGATGCCCGCCCAAACCGACCCTGTTACGATGCCTACCGGCACGACCAACACGAGATGCCGCAGCCGTTCCGGCATGGCCAGCGCAACCCGCAGTGCGGTCATGCCGCCCCAACTTGCGCCGAGCAGCGCAAATTGATCCAGGCCCAGTTCGTCCGCTACTTGCCGCAGCCACGAGGCCAGATCCTTCAGCCGGCGATCATCGCTCCAGGGTGATTGGCCCAGCACATCGACGGCGTAAACGCGGCAGTGGTCCACCACGGGGCCCAGTTCCGGCAGGATGTGGGCCGCCGACGCCATCGCTCCATGCAGCGCCACCAACGGCGGCCCATCGACGGGCCCAGTGACCAGTACGCGCGTTCGGCCCTGCGTGGTGGCGACGAATCGCTCCTCCACTGGGCCGGGGAACCGCGCGAGAAATTCCGCGCTCGCCAGCTGCATTCGCGCTCGGGCCTCTTCACTCTGAAACACGATGGACGCCATGACTATTTCTCCTGTTTGAGATGTTGGCTGAGCAGCTTCTTGAAAAGGCCCAGCGGGTCGGGGTGCCCGCCCTGCAGCCAGGCCAGCAGGGCGAAATAGTAGAACGAGAAGAAGGCGGCTCCGAACAGCGCGGCTTCTTCGGGCTTCGATTGTCGCGCCGCCCGATGCAGCGCTGCGACATGCTGATGCACTTCGGCCACCTGCGCGGCGAAGCGGTCGCTCCAGGGCGGTTCGGCAAAGAGCGACTCCCGCAGCAGCGCCCGCGATAGCACCGGCCGCTTGGCGTAGTAGGCAAAGAAGGTGCCGGCGATGTGGCTCAACTCCTGCTCCAGGGTGCGTTTCCGCTTTGCCGCCCGCGCCGCCGTCCACGTTTGTTCCAGGTCTTCGAAGAGTGCGGTGTGGAGCAGGTCCTGCTTGTCGCGGAAGTGAGAAAGCACGGCGCCGGTGGAGACGCCGGCCGCCTGCGCGACCGACCGGAGGTTCATGGCTTCGTAGCCCACCGCGTCCAGCGCCTCGCGGGCAGCGTCGAGGATGCGGGCCCGGGTGGCGGCCTTCTGCACGGCGCGGTTGTTTTCCGATAACATGTTCACTGAACATGTTATCCCATTTTCGACGGTACCAGCACGCGATCTATCTAGCCGGGATTCTATGGCTGAACGTCTATCTGGTGCGGCAGATTTTCTCGATCGAGTTTTCGGCGCAGCCACAGTCGATGCATGGGTTTTGGATGGCGATTGCGCGGTTGGCCGACGGGCATTGGTGGACGCCGCACTGGTGGCCCTACTGGTACGGGGGCATGCCGTTTGAGTTGACGTATGCGCCGCTGGTGCCGTGGCTCACGAAGCATCTGGGGCTCTACCGGGTCATCGGTGTTTCGTTGTGTCTCGTACCGGTGGCCGTTTCTTGGTTCGCTTGGCGTCTGACGGGGAGAGCCGGCTGGAGCTTCGTGGCGGCCATCGTTTACTCGCTGTCCGCACCGACGGAATTGCTTTTCCCGGACGGGAAGTTCGACTGGTTGCACGTCGGCGATGCCCGGCGCATCTATCTGCAGATGGTTTGGGATGAGACGCCGCATTACCTCGCGCTGGGGTTTCTGTTGCTCGGCTGGCGGTGGTGGTCGATTGCGCTCGCAGCGCTGGCAAATCCGTTCGGCGTGACCGGGGCCATGGTGTTCGGGCTGTGTTGGGTGCTGGCCTCGGGCGAATGGCGGAAGGTGGCCGGCGCCGGCTTACTCGGCTACCTCATCGTTTGCCCGTTCTATCCGCCTTCCCTGCTCCCGTTGCTTCGAGCAAACGCCGCGCTATTTGGGGAGAGCGCCTGGAGCACGGCCTCAGCATTGGGGCTGGCGGCGACGGCCGCCGGGCTGGCGATTCTTTGGGCGATCAGCCGGAGGCTGCCGGTTTACGCCCGCTTCTTGCTGCTGTTGACCTGTTTGCTTGCGGCGATTCTTTGGCTCGAGGTCCGTTGGGGCAGCCACTTCTTGTTGCAGCCGATGCGCTACAAGATTGAGTTGGAGCTCGCCCTGGTGCTCAGCGCCGTATTTACCGCCGCGGCATTGGTGGACCGCACCCCGGTATGGTGCCGGGTGGTCCTCGGCCTGGCTTTGCTTTGGCCGGCGTCGGAGCAGGTCATTCGGCATCGACGCTTCAGCAAGGATCTGATCCGATCGTGGGGGCCCGCTGGCACAATCGAGTACAAAACGGCGAGCTGGATGGAGCAGAACATTCCGGATAAGTTCGTCTTCGCGCCGGGCTCCATCGCGCAATGGATGAATGCATTCTCCAACGTGAAGCAGTATACCGGCGGCTCCTATCCCACCGCGCCCACCACAATGCAACAGAGGTTAATGTATGGCGTCTTCGCCGAGAAGGATGCCGATCGGGCCGTTGCCCTTCTACAAGAGGCCGGCGTTGAGGCGATCGTTGTCTCCGGCCACAGCGAGATCAGTACTGAGTTCTGGCATCCGTATGCTCATCCGAGGATCTACGAAGGCCGACTGGAGTTGCTCTGGGAGGAGAAAGGCACGCGCATCTACGCGGTGCCACGCCAAGGCACCATCCCGGTCGAGTGGCGCGACGACAACCACTTCTTCGCGGCCGGGCCGGGCACGACGCCCGTGAACTGGCACATCGGCTGGCGCGCGTTTCGGGCGGACGGTTCGCCTTCTCCCATCACCGCCAATGCCCAAGGACAGATCGTCGTCAACGAACCCGTGCTGCTCGCCTACGACGGCGGCCTGGAGGCCAAGCTCTGCCGCGCGGTCAGCTTGCTGACGCTGCTCGGCTGCATCGCTTGGCCCCTCTGGCGGCGACGGCTACCAGTCGATCACTGAGCCATCGTCCGGATCGAACTGCGTCAAGTATGGCCGCGGTTCGCCCACCTGCGCCTTCAGCTTGTCTTCGTCGATCTCGATGCCGAGGCCCGGACCCGTCGGCAGCGGGCGGTAACCACCCACCACTGGCGGCAGCGGCTTCTTCAGCAGGTCGGCGTACTCGTTGTCGCCGCGCTCCTGAATCAGGAAGTTCGGCACGGAGCCGGCAATCTGCAGGCTGGCCGCGAGCGAGCAGGGGCCCTGCGGATTGTGCGGCGCGATCGGCAGATAGTAAGCCTCCGCCATACCCGCAATGATCTTCAGTTCCGTGATGCCGCCTGCGTAGCAGATGTCCGGCTGCAGAATCATGGCCGCCTTCTTCTCGAGGATTTCGCGGAAGCCCCACTTCGTGAAGATGCGCTCGCCAGTGGCCAGCGGCACGCTGGTTTTCTTCGCGAGCTCGGCCATCACGTCCACGTTCAACGCCTGCACCACTTCCTCGTAGAACCAGGGGTTGTAGGGTTCGAGCGCCTTCATCATCACCATGGCCGTCGGCGGCTGCACCGCTCCGTGGAACTCGACGCCGATATCGACCGCCTTGCCCACCTTCTCACGCAGCGCTTTGAAACGCTCGACTACTTCCTCGACGAACATCTGGCCTTCGTTGTATTTGAACGCCGCCCGCTTGTTGCCGCGCAGGCCTACCTTCATCGCGTTCACGCCGGTCTTGTCGCTGAGCACGCCATAGACGCGGACCTTGTCGCGCGTCGGGCCGCCGAGCAGCTTGTACACCGGCACGCCGTAGACCTTGCCCTTGATGTCCCACAGCGCTTGGTCGATGCCGCTTGAGATGGCGGTCTTGATGGGGCCGCCGCGGTAGAACGCGCCGCGATGGATCGCCTGCCAATGGTGCACGACGCGGCACGGGTCCTGCCCGATGAGGTAGTTTCCCACTTCGAGCGCGCCCGCGGCGCAGGCCTTGGCGTCGTCCTTCAACATCTCACCCCAGCCGGTGACGCCAGCGTCGGTGGAGATTTTGACGAACACCCAGGAGTTCTTCAGAACGAAGGTTTCAATCTTCGTCACCTTGATCGTATCGTTCGGTCCTACCGCGGCAGCGTCGCTGCGCGCGGCGGTGAACATGGCGTCCATGCCCAGCACGCCCGCACCTCGCAGTAGGGTTCGGCGGTCTATTGCCATCGTCGTTATCTCCTTTAAGCCAACAAGTCTTTCACTACGCGCCCATGCACATCGGTCAACCGGAAGTCCCGGCCGGCATAGCGATAGGTGAACTTTTCATGGTCGAAGCCCAGCAGGTGCAGCATGGTCGCATGGAGGTCGTGCACGTGCACCTTCTGCTCCGCAGCGGCGAAGCCGAACTCATCGGTGGCGCCGTAGGCGAGGCCCTTCTTCACGCCGCCGCCGGCCAGCCACATGGAGAAGCCGTAGGGGTTGTGGTCGCGGCCATTCACCATGCCGGAGTTCGCGCCGAGGTCGGGCAGTTCCACCGTGGGGGTGCGGCCAAACTCGCCGCCCCACAGCACGAGCGTATCTTCGAGCATGCCGCGCTGCTTCAGATCCTTGAGCAGGGCCGCAATCGGCTGATCGCACTCGCGGGCCAGGCGGCCATGATTGGTCTTGATGTCGTCGTGGCTATCCCACGGTTGCCCCGCGCCGTGCCACACCTGCACGAAACGAACGCCGCGTTCAAGCAGGCGGCGGGCGATCATCATCTGCCGGGCCTGCAGGCCTTCGCCGTAAAGCTTGTGGATGTGCTCGGGTTCCTTCGTGAGGTCGAAGGCGTCGTCGGCCTCCATCTGCATGCGGTAGGCGAGTTCGAACGATTGCACGCGGGCTTCGAGCAGCGCGTCGTTTTGCCGACGCTCTTCGAAGCTGCGATTCAACTGCTGCAGCAGATCGAGCTGCCGGCGCTGCTCTTTGGTGGAGGTCGCCGTGTTGCGAATATTCTCGATCAGCTTCTCGATCTGCACTTCGCGCGTGTCGATGTGCGTCGCCTGGTAGGCACCGGGCAGGAAGGCGCTACGCCAGTTCTGGTTGCCCTGCGTCGGAAGGCCGTCCGGACAGAGGACGATGAAGCCGGGAAGGTTCTCGTTTTCCGTGCCGAGGCCATAGGTGACCCAGGAGCCGAAGCTGGGGCGCACCTGCCGGACGTCGCCGCAGTTGAGCATCATCAGCGACGGCTCATGGTTCGGGATATCCGTGTGCATGGAGCGGATGACACAGAGGTCGTCGACGCAGCCGCCCACGTTTGAGAAGATCTCGCTGACTTCGATGCCGCTTTGGCCGTAGGGCTTGAAGGAGAACGGCGAGCCGAAGGCCGCGCCGGTGCGGCGCTCGGTCTTGAGCGTAATAGGAATCGGCTTGCCGCTGAACTTGGTCAGAGCGGGCTTCGGGTCAAACGTGTCGACGTGCGAGCAGCCGCCATTCATGAACAGATGCAGCACGCGTTTGGCTTTGAAGGGCAGCGGCGGGCGCTTGGCGCCTTGCAGTTCTGACGTCAGCGCGAGCGCGCCCATGCCCATCCCACAGCGGGCAAGCATTTCGCGGCGAGTGAGGAAAAGGTCTTTGGACTTCATTCGACAAAAGCAAATTCGTTGGTTTGAAAAAGCACGTGCGCCAAGCGGGCGAGCACGTTGGGCCGCGCCGGGGAGAGGCCGGCGAAATCATCCTTCGCGTTCCAGGTTTGCGGGCCGGCCTTGATGACCGGGGTCCAGTTGAAGTTGTCGTTCTCGGGATCCTGGCGGGGGTCGACAGCGAAGTCGAGGGTTTCGCCGGCTTCGACTTTGATGCCGTTGAGCCGGGTCTCCGCCGAGGAGCCGTTGGCCACCCAAGTGGCGAGTTCGCCCTGGCGCGAGGAGACGATGCGGCCGCGGACGCCGTCGCCATAGGGCACCGCGCCCTGGCCGTGGCGCAGGGTGCCTTCGATGTTGATGACGCCGCCAAGCGGGCTGACCCAGCGGCGGACGACGGCGATGTCGTCGCCGGGCTCTCCGCCGGCGGGCCGGAGGACGGCTTTGCTAAACGGACCGGCGGGCACCGCATAACCGCCTTGCCACCGGTCACCGTTGAAGACGGGGAAGGGCTGGAACTGGCCTTTGCGGAGGACGCCGTACTGCCATGGGCTCATCGAGGCGGTTGGCTTCGTTTCGTTATCCGCACTCAGGAACTGGACGGCGGCGGCGAGTTCGGCGGAGGAGGGTTCGCGGCTCAGCACGCGGCGGTAGAGTTCGCGTGCCTGTTCCGGTGGCGCCTTCGATTTGACAGCGGCGGCCGTGGCCGAGCGCCTGCTGCGGCACGGTGGTGACGTAGCGCATGGGGGCGTGCTGGTCCGGCGAGGCAAAATCGAACGCGTTCAACATTCCGGGCACCTTGCCGCGTTCGACAAAGCCATAGACCGTGCGGCGCGGGGCAGCGGGTTGGGCCGTGAGCGAGACGGGCAGGCCGCCAACCGCGCGGTCGAGCTTTCCGGCAGCGAGGAGCATGTTGTCGCGCAGGCTTTCAATCTCGATGCGGCGGCGGTTGGCTTTCCAGAGCAGCCGGTTCTCCGGGTCGACGGCGCGGGCGGCGGCGTTGTCCGCGCTGCTCTGCTGATAGGCCGCAGAGAGCAGAATACGGCGGTGCAATTTCTTGAGCGACCAACCGGATTCGACGAAATCGACTGCGAGCGCATCGAGAAGTTCGGGATGGGAAGGCAGATCGCCGCGGAAGCCGAAGTCGCTGGGCGTGGCAACGAGGCCGGCGCCGAAGTGGTGCATCCAGACGCGATTGACGATGACACGGGCGGTGAGCGGGTTGTTGGGATCGACTACGGACTTTGCGAAGTCGAGTCGGCCGGCGCCTTCCGTGAAGGGTTGGTCGTCGCTACCGCCGAGACAGGTGAGCGCGCGGGGCGGGGTGAGCGCGCCTGGGTTGTTCATGTTGCCGCGGATGAAGACGTGGACGGGCGTGGGCTGCGGGACATCTTCAACGGCCATGGCGCGGGGCGGAGCGCCGTCGTAAGCGGCTTGCGCGAGCATGGTGTTGTAGCGGACCCGGAGGGCGCGCGTGTTGTTGCTGTCGCCTTCGGTGTAGATCTTTTCGAACTCTTCGAGCGGGACGGCGGCGGGGTCCGGCAGGCCCTGGCGCCAGCGGCGGAGGACGTGGAGATTCAGTTGCCGCTCGCGGACCAGCTCTTCGAGTTCGGGGTTCGACATGGTCTTCGCGTCGGCCGTGGCCTTGCGATACTCAGCCTCCTGCGAACGGAAGAAGGCGACCATTTCAGCGTGGCGGCGCTGGCGATATTCGGTCTGCGCTTGGCGGATGCGGGCGAGGCGCTGTTCGTAGACCGGCTGGGGCGCGCCCTTGCCGAGCAGCGGCAATTGCTCCGGCTCGCGGAGATTCGAGAAGACGGAGTAGAGCGAGTAGTAGTCTTTGGTGGGGATGGGGTCGAACTTGTGATCGTGGCAGCGGGCGCAGGCGACGGTCATACCGAGCAGGCCGCGGGTGGCGGCGTCGATGCGATCGTCGATGGTTTCGGCAATGCTGTTGGGGAACTCGCGGCCGAGACGGATGAAGCCGAGGGCAGCGAGGTGCTTGGAGTCGAGATTGGGGATGCGGTCAGCGGCGAGTTGGTAGAGGACGAACTGGTTATAGGGCAGGTCTTCGTTGAGCGCGGCGATGACCCAATCGCGATAGGTGTACGACCAGGCGTAGCGCTGGCCGGCGTTCACCGAGTCGTTAACGGAGTCGGCGTAGCGGGCGACGTCCGTAGTGGGGCGAGGCGAGGAGGCGGTCGATGAGTTTGGGGTAGGCGTCCGGTGCACGGTCGGCTTCGAAGGCGGCGATTTCGGTGGCGGTGGGGGCAAGGCCCGTGAGGTCGAGGCTGACGCGGCGGATGAGCGCGCGGCGGTCCGCGGGGGCGGAGAAGGCGAGGCCCTTTTCGGCGAGGCGCTTTTGGAGAAAGCTGTCGATAGAGCCCGGCGTGCGGACCGGCTTTTGCAAGGACCAGAGCTGTTGCGTGGGCGCTTTCGGCGCGGCTGCTTTCGGCATGGGGGCGCCGTCTTTCACCCAGCGTTCGAAGTCGGCGACGACCTCTTTGGGAAGCGCGGGGCCCGGGGGCATTTGCAGATTCTTGTCGGTGCGGCGGATGGAATGGATCAGCAGGCTGGCGTCGGGGTCGCCGGGCATGACGACAGGGCCGGAGTTGCCGCCGCTTGCGAGAGCAGCGGCGGAATCGAGCTTCAGGCCGCCTTGCGGCGCCGCGGCGGCCGCGCTGTGGCAGCCGTAGCAACGTGCCGCAAGGACGGGACGAATCTTGGTTTCAAAATGATCGAGAGCCGGGGTCTGGGCCATTGCCGCGCCCAGGCACAACAAGGCCGACAAACTGCCGCGTGCCAACATGGCCTAGATCATTTCACAGTTTGCGGGGGTCGTGCTACCCGCTTGGGTTTGGCGGTTTCACCGCTCATCTGCTCCGGCAGCTCCCACACGGCGGTGCCGTCGCGATTAGTGAAATAGAGCCGGGAGCCGGAGGGCTTCAGCGTGTCGCCATCGGCCCAGAGCGCGGCGAAATCGGGATGGGCGTTGACGGGGCTTTTGGCGTAGGTGTGGTTGCGATCGGTGCCGGCGGTTAAGCGGCGGACCCGCTTCCACGTGGCGCCTTGATCCCGGCTCGACCAGAGGACCATGTCGCCGCCGGTGGTGTAGGGGCGGGCGCCGGGGTCGGTGGGGGCGATCAGGCGCCAGGCGCCGTCGGCGCTGATGGAGAGTTCGCCGAAGTCGTAGTTGTGGTCGCTCGTAGTGACGGGCCGGATCTGCCATTCGGCGCCGGTCCAGCGGGCGGTGTGCCATTGGCGGAGGCCATGCTTGGGGCCGGACTCGTAGCCGGCGGCGGTGAGGTAGAGCATCACCGGTCGCTGCGCTTGGTCGAAGACGACGCTTTTGAGATAGACGACTTTCTTTTCGGCCTGGTAGTTGTGGACGAGCGCGGGATTAGCGGGCTGGGTGAGCGGGAGGGTGAGCGGTTGGCCAGAGACGGTTTGCCAGGTTTTGCCGTGGTCGGGGGTCTCCATGTAGTAGAGGTTGGTGCGGGCGTTGAGGCCGGCGGGATCGGGATGGAAGTTGAAGACGGCCGCGGTGCGGCGGCCGGCGTGGGCGGTGATCTGATAGTGGCCGAGTTCGATGCGGGAGAGAAGACTGGGCTTGGTCCACTGCTTGCCGTCGGCGCTGGACATGGCATACGAACTGCGGCCGCCGCGTTCGTAGAGCGTGTGCAGGAAAAGGAAGCCGTCGTTGGGCTGGTGCCAGATGTGGCCGTAGGAGAAGTTGCCGGTGTAGACGAGCTCGAAGTCGCGGATGTCGTAGGGCTTGCGGCTGCGATGGACATAGGACGGGCGGTTAACGCCGTGCGAGTTCGAGAAGACCCAGAGATGGCCGGCGGCGTCGATGGAGAGGACCGGATTATCGTGGGCGTCGTCGGTGTGTTTGTTGAGCAGGACGGTAGGGCGCGGGACGGTGCCGGTGCGATGGTCGAAGTAGGAGACCATGTGGAGCAGCTCCGGCTTGGCTGCGGTGGTGGCGCCGCCGTCGACATGGGCGATTGCTGCTGCGGATAGGTCGCGAAGCCGCCGCTGTATTTGTAGACGTATTCGTCGTTTGAAGGTTGATTGAAGTACCAGATGCCGCGATAGCCGTCGCTGACTTGGTTGAGCGTGACGAGGTTATCCTTGCCTTCGCTGAGCCATTCGAGATTGAAGCGGGCGAGGGCGAGGGTTCCGGTGCGTTCGTAGAGGAGCAGGATGTCGCCGCTGGGGAGGACGGCGAGGTCACTATAGCCGGAGGGGCCGGCTTCGATGGTGCGTTTGATGGGCCAGGTCTTGCTTTCGTCGTAGCTGAGTTGGACGGTGACGTTGCGGCGGTCGCGGGTTTCGCTATCGGGATTGGCGAAAAGCAGGCGGTCGCGGCCGTGGCTTCGTTTCGTAGAAAGGCGGGCCATGGTGCCTTGGCAGATGGGTTCTTGGAGTTGGGGATGGAAGGCGGGGCGGGTCCATTGGGTGGCGCCGTCGGGGCTAGAGGTGAGCAGGCGGCGGCGGGCGGTGGATTCCGAACGGGCGTTGAGGAGGACGCGGCCATCGGAGAGTTCGACGGCGGCGGTTTCGTTGGGGATGTTCCATTCGCCTTCGCTGGGCAGGGCGATATCGCCAGCTTTCCAGGTGGCGCCGTCGTCGTCCGAATAGATCGTGGCCGCAACGGAGGGGCGGTGGGCGTGTCCGCCGGTGCCAGTGGAGATCCAGACGGGGATGAGCAGGCGGCCGGTGGTGAGGCGGATGCCGTGGCCGGGGCCAGTGGCGAGGACCTTCCAGTCATAGCGCGGGCGGAAGCCTTCGAAGGTGCTGGTGATTTCGCGGGGGGTGGACCAGGTGACGCCGTCGTCGTTCGATTGGATATGGAACGCGCGCATGTACTCCAGGCAGAAGACGAGGTGGACGGTGCCGCGGGCCTTGCCGGGTATGGCGACGGGATTGTTGTAAGTGACTTCGCCGGGCGTCGCGAGGTTCTGCGCGAGGGCGACGGGGTTCTTGGTTTTGGGGCCGGGGACGGCGGCGACGATGCGTTGCGGCGACCAGGTTTTGCCGCCATCGGTGGAGCGGCGGAGGACGATATCGATGGTGCCCCAGTCGCCGCGCTTGCCCTGGCGGGCTTCGGCGTAGGCGAGCACGGTGCCTTGGTTGGTGACCGTGAGGCCGGGGATGCGATAGAGCGCGTAGCCGGCATCGCCAGCGGAGAAGACATCCGCTTTTTCGAGGAACGGGGCCGCGGAGAGAAGGCTTGCCGCGAGGAGGCCGAGCAGACAACGGAACATGGGAACTACAGGATACTGCGCTTTTCGCGGACGGCCTCGCGATAACTGTCGGCGAGCTGGCGAGTGATGGTAGCCATGTCCCAGTGGTCGACCACCTCGGCGCGGGCGCGTTCGGCGAGGGCCGCGGCGTAGGCGGGGTCGGCGAGCAGGGCGAGGGTGCGTTCGGCGAAAGCGGCGGGCTGATCGGCGAGGGCGCAGGTTTCGCCGTCGCGGTCGGCGAGGCCTTCGGCGCCGACGGTGGTGGAGACGACGGGGATGCCGGCGGCGTAGGCTTCGAGCAGCTTCACGCGGACGCCGGAGCCGGTGAGGATGGGGCAGATGAAGACGGCGTAGCGGGCGAGAGCGTCGCGGACGTCGTCGACGAAACCGATCAGCTCGATGTCGCCGACGTTGGGGAGGGAGTGGCGCGGCGGCGGGTCGCTGCCGATGATGACGAGCTTCACGCCGGGCCGGCCGCAAACGACGAGGGGCCAGACGTGCTGGAGGAACCAGGTGAGGGCCTCGCGATTGGGGATATGACGAAACGAACCCAAGAAGAGCAGGGTGTCCGGTTCGCGGCCGGTGGTTTGGTAACGATACCGTGTCGTATCGATACCCGCTCTCAGCCCGGACTGCATCTTCGGGCGCAGTTGCGGCGCGAACTCGGCGAGGTAGGATTCGTTGGCCCGGCTGCACATCTGGATGCGATCCATGTGCGGGAGCATCGTGAGTTCGTAGCGGAGGGCACGGAGGTATTCGTAAGCGGGCGAGATCTTGCTGAGCGGATTGCCGGGCTTGGCGAGGCTGCGGCCGATGGATTGGAAATAGACGTCGTGCTCGAAGAGGATGTTGACGATTTGGCCGAATTCCTCAGCATATTGGCCCATATTCGTATATTCGATCTGCAGGACGTCGATGCGGTGGAGGAGGATAGTGCGGTGGATGGCCCAGCGGAGATCGTCGTTGGCGAACTCGCGGACGGCGTAGGGCGTGAGGGAGCCGAAGCCTTTGGGGCGGCCCTCCATACGCACGAAGTACTCCGTGGTGGCGCAGGTTTCGGCGAACGGTTCGTGGGCTTGGCGCTGCCACTCTTCGTCGAGCAGAACGATGAGATGCACGGGCACGTGCTTCACGAGTTCGGCTAACGTCTGTGACATGAAGACGGCGCCGCCGTGAATGGGGGGGAGGATGGGATAGGGCGAGAGGAAGAGGGTGCGGGGCTGGGCGGGGTCTTTCTCGAGCTTTTCGAAGCGGTCGAGGAAGTAGCCGGGCATGGGTCGGCGGAAGGCTTCGGTATCAGTGACGGCGGCTAGATCGTAAGCGCGGACTCGAGCACGGAGCGCCTGCGGCAGTTGCAGAAACGCGCGCCAGAGGGCTAGCGGATTGGGCCGTTCAAACGATTCGCCGAACAGGACACTGAGGATCGCGCCAGCCCAGGCGTAGAAGAGGTGCCCCGCTAAGCGAGGGCCTTCGTGAATGTTCTTCCAACAGAAGAGCAGGAAGTTTTTTTTGAGGATGGACTGGATGTACTCGTTCGAAAACTTCTTGCCGATGGTGCCGCGGTGTTCGTGGAACACGCGGCTGGCCGGTTGATAGAGCACCTTCCAGCCGCGCTTCCATGCCATCATGCCGAGATCGGTGTCTTCGAGGTAGAAGGGCTTCAAGAGCTCATCGAACCCGCCCAGTTGGAGGAACTTTCGACGGTCGAAGGCGCAGGAGCCGCCGCCACCGTAGAAGCAGGGGAAGAGGCGGTCGACGCGTTCATCGATGCGATGGCGCACGCGGAGGCCACCGTTCTCCCACCAAGCTTGCGTCAGGCCGGTCTCTTCGCGGACCTTGTTGGGATCGCTGAAGAAGATCTGGCAGGAGACGGCGAAGACCTTTTCGTCGGTGAAGCCGGCGAGGATCGGAGCCAGGAAGTCGGCCTCGACCCGCATGTCGCTGTTGAGCAGCACGACGATGTCGTGCTTCGCGGCGCGGAAGCCGGCGTTGGAGCCGCCGCCGAAGCCGAGATTGGTGGCGCTGCGGATGACGCGGACCGTGGGGAAGCGCTCGGCGAGGAAATCGGCCGAGCCGTCGGTGCTGGCGTCGTCGACGACGATGACTTCGTTGTGTGGTCCGGCAGCGGCGAGTACGCTGGGCAGATACTTTTCGAGCAGGTCACGGCCGTTCCAATTGGGGATGACGATGGTGGCGGCGGCCGTACTGGGCCGGGAGTCCGGCGGGAGCGGTTTGCGGCCGCGCAGGCGCAGCCAAAGGTCGGTACACGCCATGGCGATGGCAGGAATGCCAACGAGAGCGGGGGAGACGACCAATAGAGGAAGATTGCGCGCGAGGCGCTGCCAGAAACCCATCGTTTAGACGGTTGGCCCGACCCCCAAGCGTTGACCCAGCCGGATCCATTTGGAGTGCCGAACGGTGGCAATTTGCTCCCGAAGGGCTTCGATTTCTCTGTCCAGGCCCTGGGCCCAGAGCGTACGTTCTTCGACAAGCGCCTCCGACTCATGGAGTTTTTCGAGGCACCTTTGCAATTCCTGGTTGGCGGATTCGAGGGCTGCGTCCCACTCGAGGCTCTTGGCTTCGGCCCAAGTGACCACTTCGGCCTTTTCCATTTCTAGCCGCTTCAGCTCCGCTTCATATCCGGCGACGGCTTCCGCGGCAGCGTTTTGTTGCTTGGTAATCTCGTCCTGTAGCTCAGCCACCCTCTCTTGCGAGGTCCGCAAGCTTTGGTTAGTCGTTTGGGCCCAATTGTTCGCGGCCTGCAACTCGGCCACCGTCTGATCATGGACGCGGAGGAGTTCTTGATGCTTGGTTTGCTCCGTTTGGAGCCATTGGTCCTTTGTAGTGAGTTCGGTGGCAAGCCTCTGAATGTGCCGTTCCCGCTCGCGGAGGACATTGGCGGAGGAGGGGACAAAGAGATAGGCCGGCGCGCCGGTTTGGAGTTCGTTCGCACAGACGGCCAGGAAGAAGTGGGACTCATTGGCGTTGCCAGTGCGGCCTTCCAGACGGACTTCGGCTCCGCTGGCGCCGGATTCCGGCTGAAACACGATGCTTTCCGCGTGGTTTTCGAGGAACATCGAGACGTGGGGGAAGACTTCGGCAAGGGCGGCGCGGAACTCTTCGATCTCGAATTCGTGGGTGTGGAAGGGATTGGGGCCGGACTGTTCGCGGGACTCGGCGTAGTAGAGCTTGTTGGGCGTCGAGACGACGAGTTGGCCGCCGGGGGCGAGCACGCGGCGGGCTTCGGTGAGCAGTTTCGACCACTCTTCCAGATGTTCAATGACCTCGAAGGCCACAACGAGGTCGAAGGTGGCGTCGGCGAAAGGGAGCTCTGTGGCGGAGCCGAGTTCGTAGCGGAGGTTGTCCCGGACGTAGTGCTCGCGGGCGTAGGCGATGGCGTCGGCGCCGACGTCGACGCCGATGGCATCGCGGGCCGTGAGGGCGAGCTCGTTGGTGCCGTAGCCGGCGCCGCAGCCGACATGGAGCACCCGCTTGCGGCGCGCGAGCCGGGCGGCGAAGGTGTAGCGGGAGAAGTGCTCGTTCCAGAGGTCGACGTCGACCAGGCCGGGGATGACGCGTTCGCCGGTGAACTCAGCGCTCATGCGGCACGGCCTCCTTGGCGCCAAGACGGGAATTAACCTCGACTTTGCAGGGAATATGCAAGTAGCCGTAGATCTCGCCTTCGCCGTGGCCCATCTGCAGGGTCAAAGCGTTGTCGATCCAGTCACACATCTTGTAATGAGATAAGTTGCCGTCTGCGATGGCGGGCGAGAAGGAGAACGACGCGGGATAGAGCTCCGG
Organism: Acidobacteria bacterium Ga0077553; assembly: GCA_001464575.1. Classification (GTDB taxonomy): domain Bacteria; phylum Acidobacteriota; class Terriglobia; order Bryobacterales; family Bryobacteraceae. The sequence continues at coordinate 33,882 of LNFE01000187.1, forward strand.
CAGGGTGAGATGGAAATCGACCGTCACCGTGTCACCAGGCCAGAGTTCGGCCAGTTGATGACCCTCTCGAAGCGTGTTCGTGCCGGCGAAATCGACGCCGAGGTGGTTGCGCATCATGAAGCCGATGTTGGGATTCATCACCGCTTCCTTAGCGCGAGCACTGATGCGGATGACCACCGGCTTGCCCGGCTCCATTAGGTGGAGCTTGTTGCCGAGGTCATTAAGCACGGCGATGCCGACGATTTCGGCGCGGCCGTCGCCGTAGCGATGGTCGATATTTGGAATGGAGTCAATGACTTGCGGAGCAATGTTGGCGGCGGCAGGCTGTTCTTGGGCGCGGGGGCCGAGTTCGAGGAAGCGCGAATCTTTCTCCACCATGTAGGCGAGGTACTGCGAAACAACGTTTTCGGTTTCGCCGATGGCCCGGATGGTTCCGTTGTCGAGCCACATAGTACGGTCACCGATCGCTTTAACGTCGCCAATGGCGTGCGACACGAAGAGAATGGTGACTCCCTTCTGGCGTAGTTCGTGGACTTTCCGCATGCAGCGCTGGCGGAAGTAGATGTCCCCGACGGCGAGGGCCTCGTCGACGAGGAGAATGTCGGGGTCGACGTGGATGGCGACGGAGAAGGCCAGGCGGACAGCCATGCCGCTGGAATAGGTCTTAACCGGCTGGTTGATGAAATCGCCGATCTCGGCGAAGGCTTCGATCTCTGCGTAGCGGGCGTCGATTTGGGCCGTGGTCAAGCCGAGGATAGCGGCGTTGAGATACACGTTTTCTTTCCCGGAAAATTCCGGGTTGAAGCCGGAGCCGAGCTCGAGGAGCGCGGAGACGCGGCCTTCGACGGCGGCTTTGCCGGAGCTCGGCTGGAGAATGCCCGCGATGATCTGGAGCAGAGTGGACTTGCCGGAGCCGTTTTCGCCGATGACGCAGAAGGTTTCGCCGCGTTTGACGGTGAACGAGACGTCGCGGAGCGCCCAAAAATCGCGATGGAAGGAGACACGGTTGAAAGTCGCCAGCTCCTTTAATCGTTGGCCGGGCGTTTCGTAGATGGGGTAACTCTTCGAAACCCCTTGAAAATCAATGACGTTCATGAGTTGCTATATAGCATTCTGGCGAGGCGGTCTATTGACATTGGACGGTTGGTTTCCTACCCTAGAAAGGAATGCCGCTGTAGCTCAGGTGGTTAGAGCGACGGTCTCATAATCCGTAGGTCGTAGGTTCGAGTCCTACCGGCGGCACCACTCCCTCCTTTTTCCCTCAGTCGAAGCTTTCCCCCGTTATCACTGCGTAGATCCGGTCCAGGTCGTCCTGCGAATAGTAGTCGATTTCAATCTTCCCTTTTCCTGGGGCCTTTTCCACGATTCGTACCCGGGTGCCCAGTGCGGCCTCCAATTCGCCGATTGCGGCCTTGACATTGGGGTCGACCGGTTCTGGCTCATCGGCTTTCTTGACCTCCCGAGCCTTGGTCATGTTGTGGACCATCTGCTCGACCTGCCGCACCGATAGGCCCTGGGCGGCGGCCTTTTCGGCGACTTCCCGTTGCAGCTCTTCCGTAGGCAATCCGAGGATGGCCCGCGCGTGACCCATCGACAGCCGTTTTTCGGCTAGCAGTAGTTGTACGTCGCCGGGCAGCCGGAGCAGCCGCAGCATGTTCGTAATGGTAGTGCGGTCCTTTCCGGTGCGCTTGCCGATCTCTTCATGGCTGAGCCCGAGGTCGTTCGAGAGCTTTTCGAACGCGACGGCGACTTCAATCGGGTTGAGGTCCTCGCGCTGAATGTTCTCGATCAGGGCGACTTCGAGCAGCCGGTCGTCATGAATGTTGGCGATGACGATGGGTACTTCTTTCAGACCTGCTAGCCGGGAAGCCCGCCAGCGGCGTTCGCCAGCAATTAGATGATACTTGTCGCCGATCTTGCGGACGATCAGCGGCTGGATGATCCCATTGGCCTGGATCGACGCAGCCAACTCCTGCAACCGGGCCGGATCGAAGACCGTGCGCGGTTGGTTGGGATTCGGCTCGATCTGATCGATCGGGAGTTTGTTGACGACCGGAGGCTCCACCGCGGCCACGGGCACCGGTGCCGTCACCTGGGCGGCTGCGCGGCTGGGGAGTAGAGAGGAAAGCCCCTTACCCAGCGCTTTGCGTGAGCTGTTGTCTGGCGCGTTGGTCATTGGCCAGGATCTCCTTCGCGAGTTGGATATAGCATTCGGCGCCCTTGGAGCGAATGTCGTAGAGCAGGATGGGTTTGCCGTGGCTTGGGGCTTCGGCCAGGCGGACGCTGCGCGGAATGACGGTCTTGAAGACTTCGTCCTGGAAGAACTCTTTGATATCCTGGGCCACCTGCCGGGTGAGGTTGGTCCGGTCGTCGTACATCGTGAGCAGAATACCTTCCGTCCGCAGATTGTGGGCGAAGGATTCTTTGATACCCTCCACGGTATCCATCAACTGCGAAATGCCTTCGAGGGCGAAGAATTCGCACTGGATGGGGACGAGGACCGAGTTGGCCGCGACCAGCGCATTCAATGTGAGCAGGTCGAGGGCCGGCGGGCAATCGATGAGGATGTAGTCGAAGCGGTCTTGTACCGGCTCTAGGGCGCTGCGGAGACACAGCTCCCGGTTCGGCCGATTGACCAACTCCAGGTTGATGCCCACCAGATTGCGGTCAGCCGGCAGTAGCTCCAAGCCCTCGCACTCGGTGGGCACAATAGCCTCCGCGGCTTGCTTGTCTCCCACGAGCACATGGTACAGCGTCACAAAGTTCTCTGGGTCCTTAGCGATACCAAGGCCGGTCGTCGAATTGCCCTGCGGATCGGCATCCACGAGCAAAACCCTAAGCTCATTCGCGGCCAGAGACGCCGCAAGATTGATGGCGGTGGTCGTTTTCCCTACTCCGCCCTTCTGATTGGCTATCGCAATCGTTTTTGCCAATGATTCTGGCTCCTGGAGACATCCTAACACGCGTGGCAACGTTCCACGTGAAACAACCCCCTCCCTGTTCCACGTGGAACAGTCTAGGAGAGCAAACAGACTAGGAGAGGAAGATGTCCAGAACCGAGACCGCTGCCGGGGTGACACCAGGGATTCGGGAGGCTTGGCCCAAAGTAACCGGACGAACCCGCTCGAACTTGTCCACCATCTCCCGGGAAAGGCCGGGGATCCGCCGGTAGTCCAGGGAACTAGGGATGGAGCGCGCTTCGGAGGACTGCATGCGGGCCACCTGGCGCTCTTCCTGCCGCAGATAGCCCGAATACTTCAGATGGGTCTCCACCGCGCCCAACAGGCCATGTTCCGGTTCCCCGACCTGCTCTTGAATCCACGAACGGATGGAGTGAATCGAGGCCTCTGGCCGCTTCAACCATGTCGAGAGGGGCGGATTCTCTGTTCCCGCTACCGTGATATGAGGGAATTGGCGAGCGGTCACCCGAGTCTGTTCCAAGAGCGGCAGTAATGCTGCAAATTGGGCCTGCTTGCGCTCGAAACGCGACCAGCGGGTATCATCCACCAATCCGACGCCCCGCCCAGTCGGGGTGAGACGCGAATCCGCATTATCAATTCGCAGATGGAGCCGGAACTCGGCGCGTGAGGTGAACATCCGGTAAGGCTCGTCCGCACCCTTGCTGATCAAATCATCGATCAGAATCCCGATGTACCCATCGGTTCGCCCAATGACAAACGGATCCAGGCCGCCACAACGACGTGCGGCGTTGATCCCGGCGATGACACCCTGAGCCGCCGCCTCCTCGTAGCCAGAGGTTCCGTTGATCTGTCCGGCGAGGAAGAGGCCTTGAATCTGCTTGCACTCCAGCCCATGGGTTAGCTCCCGGGCGTCGATCGCATCATATTCTATGGCGTACCCGGGCCGGATCATCTCGGCATCCTCCAAACCAGGCACGGAAGCCAACATCGCCACCTGCACGTCAACCGGCATGGAGGTCGACATCCCGTTGACGTACACCTCATTGGTATCTAGCCCTTCCGGCTCCAAAAACAGCTGATGACGCTCCCGATCAGGGAATTTCACCACTTTGTCCTCGATCGAAGGGCAATACCGGGGGCCAATCCCTTCAATCACCCCGGAGTAGAGCGGCGACCGAGAAATGTTCTCCCGAAGAACAGCGTGGGTCGCGGCGGAGGTGTAAGCGATGTAGCAGCGAATCTGCTCCCGCTCAATCTTGCCCGAAAGGAAGGAAAACGGCGTGGGCTCAGCGTCGCCATCCTGTGGTTCGAACCGCGACCAATCGAGACTCCGCCCATCCAACCGAGGCGGCGTGCCGGTTTTCAAGCGCGTCCAGCCTAAACCCAGGTTCCGCAACTGATGACCCAGCAGATTCGATGGAGCCTCGCCGTTCCGGCCGCAGTCCGTCTTCGATTCGCCCACGTGAGCCAACCCATTCAAAAAGGTCCCCGTGGTGACCACCACGGATTCGCTCAACGCGGTCCGGCCATCGCGCAATCGAACCCCTCGTACGCGCCGGGAAGCCCCATCCGCCTCTATCACCAGCTCAGCGACCTCCGCTTGCACCAGCCGCAGGTTCGGCTCCTGTTCAAGCAGTTCCCGCATTTTGATCCGATATTGCTTCTTGTCACACTGCGCCCGCGGCGACCAGACTGCCGGGCCACGGCTTGTATTCAGCAAACGAAACTGTATGCCGACGGCGTCCGCTACTTGGCCCATCACCCCGCCCAGCGCGTCAATTTCCCGGACCAGATGACCCTTGGCAATCCCGCCCACCGCCGGATTACAGGAAAGCTGGGCGATCAGGTCGATATTCATCGCGATCATCGCCGTACGCAGGCCCAGCCGGGCACTCGCACGCGCCGCTTCGCAACCGGCGTGGCCTGCGCCAATCACAATCACGTCATAATTCAACGGTTTCAAAACAACAGCCATAGGGGGAGGTCTCGCCTGTTCTATTCTAACGTGAGGAGTATTTGCCTTGAAGATCCTCGTCATTGGCGGCGGTGGCCGCGAACACGCCCTCGCCTGGAAGCTCGCGCAAAGTCCATTCGTCACCCGCGTCATTGCAACCCCGGGCAATCCGGGCATTGCCGAAGTCGCTCTTTGCGTACCCACCGCCGGCAACACCCCGGCGGACTACCTCGCTGTCGCGGAACAGCAAAGTGTCGATCTCACCGTGGTCGGGCCGGAAGGACCCCTCACCGCCGGCGTCGTGGATGCGTTCCAGGCCGCCGGGCGGAAGATCTTCGGACCGACGGCCGCCGCCGCGCAGCTTGAGGGCTCCAAGGTATTCGCGAAAGACTTCTTCGCGCGACACGGGATTCCCACAGCCCGCTACGCCACCGCAACCACCCTGGCCGAGGCGACCCAAGCCATCGAATCGTTTGATGCCCCTTTCGTTTTGAAAGCGGACGGACTAGCGGCCGGGAAAGGCGTGCTGATTGTCCCCACCAAAGAGGAGGCCGCCGCCGCCGCCGCGCAACTCCTTGATGGCTCGCTCGTCGGCGATGCGGGCGCCCGGCTCGTCATCGAAGAGTTCCTCGTCGGCGAGGAAGTGTCCTATATCGCCATCACCGACGGCACCACCATCCTGCCCCTCAAACCTGCTCAAGACCACAAGGCGATCTTCGACGGCGACCAGGGACCGAACACTGGGGGGATGGGCGCCTACGTGGATGACCGCATCCTCTCCCCGGCCCAGCACCAGCAAATTATGGCGGAGATCCTCCGCCCCACCGTCGACGGGATGAAAGCCGAGGGCAATCCGTTCGTCGGCTTCCTGTACGCCGGTCTCATGATGACCGCCAGCGGGCCGAAGATCCTCGAGTACAACGTCCGCATGGGCGATCCGGAAACGCAGCCTCTGATGATGGCCCTTCGCTCCGACCTCGCCGACTTGCTCGATCGGGCTGCCGAAGGCAGACTTGCAGGCACCACGCTGCAGTGGAGCACAGATCCGACTCTCTGCGTCATCCTGGCCGCCGCCGGCTACCCCGGACCGGCGCGCACCGGAGATCCCATCACCGGTATCCGCCAAGCCGAGGCGGCCCGCGCCAAGGTATTTCAGGCCGGCACCAAACTCATCGACGGCCAACTCGTCACCGCTGGCGGGCGCGTCCTCGCCGTAACCGCCGCGGGACCCACCCTCCCGGCAGCCATCGAAAATGCCTACGCCGCGGCCGCCCACGTGCATTTCGACGGCGCGCAGCATCGCAAAGATATTGGGCACAAAGGACTAAAGCGCTGGTAGAATCGAAAGCAAGGCGGGGACGTAGCTCAGTTGGATAGAGCGGCCGCCTCCTAAGCGGCAGGCCGGCAGTTCGAATCTGCCCGTTCCCACCACTTCTTGTTGTAGTTGTCACGATCGAGACACCCACGGACACATACCGCAGTGGCCACACCCAACAATAACGAAGTAACTCAACTGCTCGCCAACCTCCGGAGTGGCGAAAACCAAGCCCACGATCAGCTTTTTCCGATTGTTTACAACGAGTTACGGAAGATTGCGGCGAACTACATGCGTCGGGAACGGAACGACCACACCCTGCAGGCAACCGCCCTCGTCCACGAGGCGTACATGCAGTTGGTCGATCAAACCCGCGTGACCTGGCAGAGCCGGGCTCATTTCTTCGGGGTAGCGGCACAACTGATGCGCCGCATCCTCGTCGACCATGCCCGCACGCAGAACGCGCTCAAACGCGGCGGCGACGCCCAGAAGATCTCGCTCGACGACTCCGTCGGCTTGGCCGCCGGGCCGCCCGTCGCCTTCGATGAACTCGACGAGGCCCTGAACCGTCTTCACGAACTCGACCCCAACCAAGCCAAGATCATTGAACTCCGCTTCTTTGGCGGCCTGACCGTCGAAGAGGTCTCCGAAGTCATCGGCTCCTCAACGGCCACCATCGAACGGGAGTGGCGCATGGCCAAGGCCTGGCTTCACAACCAACTCACCGCGGCGCGGCCCACCGTAAAAAGTTGATGGAGTTGCGGCAACTTTTGCGCCTTACCAAGTAGGGGATTACCGAACCCCCTACTTCGTCGGAGGTCGGACAACCGGGTGCTGATACCCATCGCACCCGGTTTCTCTATTTCCTGCTACCATTTCCCCAGACGCGTGACCCCCGAACGCTACACCCAAGTTAAGAGCCTCTTCCAACTGGTCCTCGACCAACCCGCGGACCAGCGTCAGGTCTTCCTCGAAAAAGCCTGCGGCGCCGACCGGGCGCTCTACCTCGAAGTCCGCAATCTCATCACTGCCGACTCGTCGTCGGCTGACTTCCTCTCCCATCCGGCGATGACGCCGGTGTCCCAGATCCTGGAGCAAGCCGCCCGGGAACAGGAAGAGGCGCTGCCAGCGCAGATCGGTCCGTACGCCATCCAACGGCAAATCGGGGTCGGCGGCATGGGCGCCGTCTATCTGGCCTCCCGCGCCGACCAACACTACTCCAAACTGGTCGCCATCAAGGTCATCCGCCGCGGCATGGAGCAGGACCGCATCATCCAACGCTTCCGGCGCGAACGCCAAATTGTCGCCTCTCTCGACCATCCCAATATCGCCCGTCTCCTCGATGGCGGCGCCGCCGAAGACGGCCGGCCCTACTTCGTCATGGAGTACGTGGAAGGTCACTCGATCGACACCTATTGCGATGAAAAGAGACTCTCCACCGAAGAGCGTCTCCGTATCTTCTGCGACGTATGTGCCGCCGTCCACTACGCTCACCAGAACTTAGTCGTTCATCGCGATCTCAAACCGAGCAATATCCTGGTGAAACTAGACGGTTCGCCCAAGCTCCTCGACTTCGGCATCGCCAAGATCCTCACGCCGGATTCCACCGCGGCCAGTGAAAACACGGCCACTTCCATGCGGTTGATGACCCCGCAGTACGCCAGCCCGGAACAGGTTCGCGGCGAGGCGGTTACCACCGTCTCCGATGTCTACTTACTCGGCATCATCCTCTATGAGCTACTCACCGGGCATCGCCCCTATCCGCTCAAAGACGGAGTAACTCTAGAGCTTCTGCGCGCGATGTCGCAGTCGGAGCCGGAGCCGCCCTCTTCGGCGATCTCCCGGGTCGTCGATACGCTCACCCGCGACGGCGGCCGCCAAATCACGAAGAACCCCACGATCGTCAGCGCGACCCGAGAATCCTCCCCCGCGGCCCTGCGGAAGAAACTCACCGGAGACCTCGACGCCATCGTGCTCAAATCGCTCCGCCGAGATTCGAGAGAGCGGTACCAATCCGCCGCGCAACTCGCAGACGACATCCGCCGCTACTTGGCCCGAGAGCCAGTTTCCGCCGTACCCGAAAATACGCTCTACCGGCTCCGCCTGTTCTTTGCCCGAAATCGAGCGTTGGCTGCGACCACCTCCACTGCCCTGGCTCTCATACTTCTCTTCGCCGTTGTCGCCGGTTGGCAGGCCCGCTCGGCTCGCATCCAGCGCGACCTCGCCTCACGCCGCTTCGAAGAGGTGCGCAAAGTCGCCAACTCCTTCCTCTTTGAAGTCCACGACGCCATTGCCCCCCTCCCCGGCACCACGCCCGCCCGTCGCCTCCTTGTCGCCAAAGCCATCGAGTACCTAAACAATCTCGCCAAGGAAGCTGGCAACGACGACGCCATCAAGCGGGAACTCGCCTCCGCCTGGCTCCGCGTCGGCCACCTGCAGGGCAACCCCAACTATGCCAACCTCGGCGACGCCGATAGCGCCCGCCAAAGCTACCAAACCGCGCTCGAAATCCTTCGTGGCCTCGCCGATCCGCCCCCGCTCGACCTCGGCTCCGCTCTCGAAGGCATCGCCGATCTCGAAGCCAACGCCGGCGACTCCCCCAACGCCCAGCAACATTACGAAGAAGCCCGCCGGATCTTCGAACGGGCCGCGGCGCCCGCACCAATCCTCGTTGCCAACTACCAAAATCTCGCCTCCGTCCTCGCCGCAACCGGGCAGACCAACACGGCTCTCGAACTCGCCCGCAAGTCCCACTCCCTGGCCGAATCCGCCGGAGACACCCGCTTGCTCGCTATCTCGAAAGCCCGGCTCGGCGCGATTGAGAATCAGGCTGGTCTGTACCCGGCGGCCAAAAAGAACCTCGAAGCCGCTCTCCAACTCGCGGAAAAGCTCAACGAGGCGCAGCCGAACGCCCTTCATCAACGCGACCTCTCCTTCATTCTTGAAGACCTAGCCAAAAACGGCCGCCGCAACAACGACCCACAGGCGCCGATTTACCACCAGCGCTCACTGGCGCTCCGCCGCGCCCTCGCCCTCGCCGACCCCCAGAACTCCCAGGCCCAGCGCGATTTGGCCTACGCCTACCTGCGGCACGGCGACCCGGAGGCCCTCCGTCTCGCCCAGGAGATCTTCAATACCCAGCTTTCCCGCGCCGCGCAAAACCCCATGGCCCGGCGCGACGCCGCCCTCGGACACCAGAAGCTAGGCGACGCCCTGCTGGCCAATAACCAGGTCCTCCAAGCCGTCGAACAGTACCGGCGCTTTCTCCAACTCGCGCAACAGTGGCAAGCCACCGATGCCAGCAGTCTCTACGCGATTCAGATGCTCGCCGCCGCGCACCTAAAACTTGCAGAAGGGCTCCCGAAGCTCGCCGACCCGCAAGGTGCCTTGCAAAACGCCCGGCGTGCCGTCAGCCTTCTCGACGACCTCGTCCAGAAAGACACCGCCTCCACGCTCTTCCGCCGGGACCGCGCCTTAGCCCACTTCATCCTGGGCCGCACCCTTCTCGAGACGAAGTCACCCTCCGCGCAAACCCACCTCAACCAATCCAAAACGCAGTTCGATTCCTTGGTCGCCGAGAAGAAACTCGCCATCGAAGACCGCGCGATCCTCGACGCCCTCAATCGTACCCTGGAACTCGCCCGTTCGACCGCTTTCTAGAGGCCACCCGCGCGCTGAGCACGCCCAGCCGCACCCACGGCGCGCCCCACTGGCTTCCGCTGCGGCAAGCCCATCACGGCCCGCACCGCCGAATTCAACCGCACACAAAGGTCAACATCAGCCCGTAACTCCGCCACCGAACAGGCCTCGTCCTCGAACCACACAGCGGAGCCCATCTGCCTCAGCACCCCATGTAGCAATCCTAGCTCCACCAGCTCCAACTCCGCCGACCAACCTTCACCCTCGACAAACGACAGCTCCGCCTGTCCCGGCGCCGCCAATTGATTCTTCACCACCTTCATCGCCACCCGGCGCACCTCCCGCCGCTGGCCCACTTCCCGCATATCGGCTCGTACCGCCGCGTGCAGCTTCAACCCCCAGCCACCCGTCGAGGTCTCCGTATACCCAAAACCGTGATACGCCCGCAACTGATTCAACAGCAGCAGGCAAGCCGGCGATTGAGCCATCACACGCGCAATCCGCCGCAGGCCATTCGCGATCATCTCGCTGTGCGCGAACGATGGTCCGTCCATCATGGAACCCGACAACTCCTCCGCCGGCGCCAGCGCCGCCACGGAATCCACCACCACCAAGTCCACACCCTGGCTCGCCACCAGCCGCTCCACCATCCGCAGCGCCTGCTCGCCATCATCGGCCCGCAATAGCACTAACCGATCCACGTCGACGCCCAACCATGCCGCATAACCAGCGTCGAACGTACACTCCACGTCGACCAATGCCGCCGTCTGCCCCTCGCCTTGCGCCGCCGCGATCACCTGCAGCGCCAACGTTGATTTGCCCACTGCCGGCGGTCCGAACAACTCCACCATGCGTCCACGCGGCAATCCGCCGATGCCCAGCGCCGCATCCACCGCGATGGACCCACTCGGGATCACCCCGGCGACCGCACGACCGCGCACGCCAAATGCGGCTGCCTGCCGCAGTTCCGTTTGTAGACGGTTATCCCACAGGCCAATTTGGCCTGCCGGTTCCCGCGCCGAATTTTGTTTCATACCAGAGCCCTACCAGTGTCCGCTAAACACCGGAGTTCCGGACCACAGAAAAGCCCCACCCCAATCTCAGACTTGCCTGCGCCAAGTCCCCCTATCTGGGGGCGGTTGTACCCGCCTGCACAGGCCGGAACTGCCCCATCAGCAGGTGCAAACACAACACGCCCGTCAGATGAAACAACCCGAAGGTCAAGAAAATCGGCTTGTAGCCAACGAGCGGAATCAGAATCCCCGGCAGCCAGGTCGCAAACATCACTCCCCCCAGGCTCCCCGCAAATCCCCCAATTCCCGTCACACTCGCCACCGCCGGCCGGGGAAACACATCGCTAACCACCGTGTACAAATTAGCCGAAAACCCCTGATGCGCCGCAGTTGCCAGGCTCATCAACGCAATCGCCAGAATCGGGCTATCCGCCAACACGCTGCACACCGCGAGCGGCATACACGCCGCACAGATCAGCATCGCCGTCTTCCGCGCCTTCCCCACCGCCATCCCGCGCCGCATGAAGTACCCCGATAGCCATCCGCCCCCGACACTGCCAATGTCAGCCATCAGGTAGATCACCGGCAGCACCCAGCCGACCTTCTTCATATCGAACCCCCGTACGTCGTACAGATAAATCGGGAGCCAATAGCTGTAGAACCGCCAAACCGGGTCGCTCAGGAATTTTCCGAGGGCGAATCCCCAGGTCTCCTTCTGCCGCAACGCTTCCATCCAGCCGATCACCGGCTCATCCGCCGCGTTCGTCACGTCAGACACGATGTACGCCCGCTCCGCGTCGTTCACCCGCGCGTGCTCCGTCGGCAACCGGTAGCTAAACCACCACAGAATTAACCAAGCAAATCCTAGCGAACCCGTCACCAGGAAACAGCCCTGCCACCCAAACCCCGCCACCATGTAAGCGAACACCGGCGGGCCCACCATCGACGCCACGTTGGTCCCCGCGTTGAAAATCCCGGTGGCAAACGCTCGGTCCTTCTTCGGAAACCACTCCTGCCTCGCCCAGCCCCAGCATGCCCCGCCAAAAGCCCAGTTCGAGCGGCGTCTTCGCCAACCCGTGCAGCACCGCCGCCACCGACCACCACAGCACCGCCACGGCGTACCCGATCCGCGTGCCGTACCGTTCGACGAACTTCCCCATGATCAGGAACCCGATCATGTAGGTCATCTCAAACGCCAGCGTCAACCGTCCGTACGTCGGATCGTCGATCAGCATGTCCTTCCGGATCTCGGGCACCAAAATCCCGAAGGCAATCCGATCCAGATAGTTGATCGTCGTCGCCAGAAACAACAGACTGAGGATCCACCAGCGGACCCGGGTTGGAGGCATCAGGCAATCATACAATCATCCGCGGCCGCTAGCTCCCGCCCGCGCGGGCCAACCGGTCCCGAATCCCGTCCCAGGAGCCACCCGTCGGGACGGGCTCCACCACAATCTCCCGCAGCTCGGCCGCATCCAGCAAATGCAGTGCTTCATAAAGCCCGGCCGCGTACCCCTCCGCCTCGGCCGGCAGCCGCACGGCCATCTCGGACTCCGCCTCCACCGAATGCCACAGGTAGCCCGACTCCGGCCCCGGGGTGCCTACCCGCAAGGGCGTCCTCGGCGCATAATGCCGCGCGTGCATCCCCGGCGCCGCATGCGCGGCCCCCGCCGCTGCCTCCCCGGCCAACTCCACCGGCCCAATGACGGCCTCGATCATCGCCCGCGAAACCATCCCCGGACGCAGCAACACCGCGCGGCCGCCCACCAGAGACAGCACCGTGGATTCAATTCCCACCGCGCAACTCCCGCCATCCACGACGAAATCCACGGCCTCGCCCAATCCCGCCCGTACGTGCTCCGCCGTTGTCGGCGACAGTCCCATGAACGGATTCGCGCTCGGAGCCGCCACCGGCACCCCGGCCAGCCGGATCAACTCGAGCGCCACCGGATGCGCCGGCTGTCTCACCCCCACCGTGGTCAGCCCTGCCGTCACGCCGTCCGGCACCACGTCCCGCTTCGGCAAAACCAGCGTCAGGGGCCCCGGCCAATACCGTTCCACCAACTGCTGCGCCGCCTCCGGCCACTCGGCCACCACCGTCCGGGCCATCTCCACATCCGCCACGTGCACAATCAACGGCGACGTCGCAGGCCGCCCTTTCGCCGCGTAGATCCGCGCCACGGCCACCGGGTCCAGAGCATTGGCCCCTAACCCGTAGACCGTCTCCGTCGGGAAGGCCACCAGCCCCCCCGACCGCAACAGGGCCGCGGCCCGTTCCATTTCAAATGACGGCTCAAACGTCGGCGTCATCGTCCGACCCCGCCGTTTTCCCGGTCCGTTTCCATACCAGGAACGCGTGAATCAGCTCGCCAATGTCGCCATCGAGAACCCGATCGACGTCCCCAATCGACTTCTTCGTCCGATGGTCCTTAATCATCCGGTAGGGCGCCATCACATAGCTGCGAATCTGGCTGCCGAAGTTGATCTCCATCTTCGTGTCTTCCAGCTTCCGCTCTTCCACGCGCCGCTTCGCCAACTCGTGCTCGTACAACCGCGCCTTCATCTGCTTCAGCGCGCTGGCCCGATTCTTGTGCTGGCTCCGCTCGTTCTGACACTGCACCACGATGCCGGTCGGCAAATGCGTCATGCGAACGGCTGACTCCGTGCGGTTCACGTGCTGGCCGCCCGCTCCACTCGCGCGAAACACGTCGATCTTCAAATCGTCCGGCTTCACTTCGATGTTGATATCGTCGTCCACCAGCGGAATCACGAACACGCTGGCAAACGAGGTGTGTCGCCGCGCAGCCGAATCGAAGGGCGAAATCCGCACCAGCCTGTGCACGCCAATCTCGCTCTGCAGCAAGCCATAGACGTTCTCGCCTTCAATCTCCACCGTCGCCGACTTGATCCCCGCGCCTTCGCCTTCCAGGCGATCCGTCACTTCGCACTTGAAGCTATTCCGTTCCGCCCAGCGCAGAAACATCCGCAGCAGCATCTCCGCCCAGTCCTGGCTTTCGGTGCCGCCCGCTCCCGGATGCACGGTCAGAATGGCGCTGCGATGGTCGTTCTCGCCATTCAGCAACATGCCGGTCTCGAGAACCTCGAGCCGCGCCGTCAGCTTCTTCAGCCCCTGTTCAATCTCGCCAGCCACGGTTTCGCCCTCGCGGCCCAACTCGAACAGAGTCTCGATCTCGTCGGTCATGCCCAGGACTTCCGCGTCCTCGGCAATCGCTTTCTCCAGCCGCTTCCGGTCCTGCATGAGCTTTTGGCTCGTCTCCTGGGAGTTCCAGAAGCCGGGCTCAGAGATCTGCTCTTCGGTCGATTCGAGCTGCTTTCGTTTGGCGGGAGCGTCAAAGATAGCTCCGCACAGCGATGGCCTGCTGGCGGAGCGGGTTATACTCCCGTTCTAATTCGTCTAAAGTCATCCAATGTTATTTTAGCCGTTCCCGCAGCCCTGCCTCGAGGCCCGGGTTCTTCATCCCAGCCTTTTTGGCCTCTTCGACAGCCTTTTCCAACGGCAATCCCTTTTTCTGCCCCTGATAGAGCCCCCAAACATAGCCCACTCGATTGGACGAGGCGCAATGCAGCACGACGCGTTCCTCCGGCTTGGCGCCCGCAAGCAACTTCATTAAGCCGGCCAGCTCCTCATCCTTCGGCGGCGTTGCGCCAAACGGCACGTTGACGTACCGCATCCCCGCCTTTTCGACAATCGCCTTTTCGTCCAGGCCCAACTTCTGCATCTCGTCGGGCGTCCGCAGGTTCACCACCACCTTTACGCCCTCCTTCGCATAGCCCGCCAACTGGTCCGCCGTCGGCTGACCCGAAAAGATCACATTCTGGGCGAAACTCAAACCGAGCGCCGCGAAAAAGAGAGCCACTGTCCGCATAGGCAGATTCTGTCATAAGCCGTTCCCGGCCGCTACAATGAGGACATGGTTCGTCCGCTCCTCGCCTTCGCCTTGCTCACCGCCTCTGCTTTCGCCGCAAAGCCCGCGGCCGTCACCTTCCATAAAGACGTCCTCCCCATCCTCCAAACCAAGTGCCAAGGCTGCCACCGCCCCGGCGAAGCCGCACCCATGGCCTTCCTCACCTACCAGCAAACCCGGCCCTTCGCCAAGGCCATCCGCGAAGCCGTCGCCACCAAGCGCATGCCCCCGTGGTTCGCCGACCCCCACGTCGGCAAGTTCACCAACGACTGGTCGCTCTCCCCCGCCGAAGTCCAAACCCTCTCCGCCTGGGCCGAGTCCGGCGCCCCCGAAGGCAATGCGAAAGACGCCAAGCCCAACCCCACCTTCGCTACCGGCTGGCGCATCCCCGAACCCGACCTGGTCATCCAGCTCCCCGAGCCCTACCAGGTCCCCGCCTCCGGTACCATCGACTACGTCTATACCATCGTCCCCACCGGCCTCACCGAAGACCGTTGGATCCAGTTCGCCGAACCCCGCCCAGGCAATCGCGCCCTCGTCCATCACGTCATCGCCTTCATCCGCGAACCCGGCTCGCCCTGGTTCGCCGAATACCCGGTAAACAAGTCCTTCATTCCCAACAAGACGACGAAAGGCGGACCCTCCGGCTACATCACCGGCTACGCCCCCGGCAGCATGCCGTATACCCTGCGCCCCGGCCAGGCCGCCTTGCTCAAGGCTGGCTCTGACATCGTTTTCCAGATGCACTATACGGCTAACGGCACCCCGGGTACCGACCAGTCAAAGATTGGCCTCGTCTTCGCCAAGGAACCGCCCAAGCAAGCCGTCCATACCCTCTGGCTACAGAACTCGAAGTTCGTCATCCCGCCGGGCGCCGACAACTATCCCGTCGCCACCACCGTCACCCTTGGCACCGACGTCGAGCTTCTGGACTCCACCCCCCACATGCATGTCCGCGGCAAAGCCGCCACGCTCAAAGCCGTCTACCCCACCGGCGAAGAGGAGAAGTTGCTCTCCGCCCGCTACGACTTCAGCTGGCAGCTCAGCTACCAGTACGCCCCCGGCAAGATCGTGCCCAAAGGCACGCGCCTCGAAGCCGTCAGCTTCTACGACAACTCCCCCAACAACAAGCACAACCCGGACCCCAAGGCCGAGGTCCGCTGGGGCGACCAAAGCTGGGAGGAGATGATGCTGAACTTTGTCCGCGTCGCCGTCGACGTCAACGTAAAGCCCGGCAGCCTGTTGCAGCGCCCGGCCCCCAAGCCCGCGGCTGAATAACCGATAATCAAAGGATGTCTTCCGAGGGTTCCCCCGAGGCCGCCCGGCCATCCAATTTCATTCGCGACATCATCATTCAGGACATTCAAGACGGCAAGCACGGCAGCCGCGTCCATACCCGTTTTCCTCCGGAACCGAACGGCTACCTCCACATTGGCCACGCCAAGTCCATCTGCCTCAACTTCGGCCTCGCCCGCGAGTTCAACGGCAAGTGCAACCTGCGCTTCGACGATACCAACCCCGCCAAGGAAGAGACCGAGTACGTCGATTCCATTATGGAAGATGTCCGCTGGATGGGCTTTGAATGGGACGCGCTCTTCTACGCCTCCGACTACTTCGACCAGCTCTACGACTGGGCCATCCAGCTCATCAAGGACGGCAAAGCCTACGTCTGTGACCTGACGTCCGAGCAGGTCCGCGCCACCCGCGGCACCACCACCGAACCCGGCCCCCCCAGCCCCTACCGCGACCGGTCCGTTGCAGAGAACCTCGACCTGTTTCAGCGCATGCGCGCCGGCGAGTTCCCCGACGGCAGCCGTACCCTGCGCACCAAGATCGAC
>LNFE01000188.1 GCA_001464575.1 Acidobacteria bacterium Ga0077553
GGGATGGGGAGGGCCGGGACGCTGGTGGCGGAGGCGGCTACGCGAGCGGGGGGCGGCGGGGGGTGGCTCTCGTCGCCGGCGCGTCGGTGGAGTTGGGCGAGCCAGTCGGGGCCAAGTTGGCGGACGAAGCTGCGGGGATTCCAGTCGGCCCGCTCGATGGGATGGCGCAGCGGGAGGGGGGAGATGCCGTCGCGGACGCGGAGAAAGTAGCTGGCGGCGGGGCCGCCGTGTCCGGAGAAGCCGGAGATCTGCAGGCGGTATCGTCCAGCTTGCTGGACGATGTGAGTGAGGCGGGCTTGCGTCGAGAGGCCCGGGAAGAAGAGGTCTTCGTCGTGGAAGGCGAGGCGCTTCCAGCTTTTGGGGGAGAACCAACTTTCGGGGGCGGGTTCGAGGAGGGTGACGACGGGATCGAAGGCGGGGGAGCCGGAGACGGCTTCGAAGGTGAAACTTTGGCCGGCCTGGGCGTCGAGGAGGAAGACGTCGACTTCGCCGGGTTCGGCGAGGACGCCGTTAATGACGAGGGGGGAGCGGAGCGGGAAATCGGGTTGTTCGAGAGTAGTGGGTTCCGGGACAACGTGCCAAGTGATGGCGTTGGTGATGCCTTGGGGGCCGAGGGCGCGGAGCGTCTTGGGTCCCGATGTTACCGATGTATCGAGAGATATTTCGATGCGGAGTTGTTCGGGCGAGGCCGAGAGAAGGCGGGCGCGGACGCCGGCTTCGTCGAGGGAGAGAGACTGGAGGGCGGCGAGGTTGGAGCCGGTGACGGTGGCTTGGTAGGTGGTGCCGGGGCGGCCGGCGAGCGGCGAGAGCGACTGCAGCGCCGGTTCGGCGGCAGGCGCGACCGTGGCGAGCACCCCCCACATGATCGCGACGCGTCCAGCCAAGCGGCTCATACCCCCAGTGTAGGGGCATATCCCGCCAAGCGTTCCCCTTCGTCCAGAAGCCGGGACGTTTCATGAACTTACGGTCAGAAGGCCGCAGGGCGGCGAGGTACTGCGTCCCGAGTTCTGGACGGAATTTTGATGAATTGACGGTTTCGGATTGACTCTCCGCGCGATCGGACTGATGCTCGTGTCAAAGCCTGTGGGAGTCGTGTACCCCAATGGCTCTCCCGTCCTGAGCCGTCCGCCCGCCGTGGCTTTTAATCCAGTTTCGCAAGGGAGCAAGCTTATGAATTGGCATATCCGCATTGCCTGTCTGACTTCGTTGCTCACGGCATCCGCGCTGTGGGCCCAACCGACCGCTACGATCGTGGGCCGGGTGTCGGACCAGACCGGAGCCGTCGTGGGAGGGGCAACAGTAAAGGCGAAGAACGCTTCGACCGGGGCCGAGCGCACGACCACGACGAGTGAAAACGGGGACTACGAACTCCCGCTGCTGTCGATTACCGGCAGCTACACGCTGACGGTGACGAAGAATGGTTTCCAGGTGCAGGAGATTAAAGGGCTCACGCTGCAGATTGATCAGCGGGCCCGCATTGACGTGACAATGACGGTGGGCAGCGTGACCGAGCGTATTTCGGTGACCGAGGCAGCGCCGATTGTGAACACGGAGAGCGGGTCGATCGGGCAGGTGATTGGCAACCAGAAGATTGTCGATTTGCCGCTGAACGGGCGCAATTTCGTGCAGTTGGCGGCTTTGTTGCCGAACGCGGTGATTGGAACGTCGGGCACGACGGGTGCTTCGGTGGTGGCGGTTAGCGGCGGGCGACAGAGCAAGACGGAGTTTTTGCTTGATGGCATCAGCATCAACGAGCAGCTCTTCGACGGCGTGGCGCTGCGGCCTTCCGTCGACGCGATGCTGGAGTTCAAGGTGCAGGCGAATTCGTTTTCGGCTGAGTATGGCCGCGGCAACGCGGTGCTGAGCGCGACTATCAAGTCGGGGACGAACCAGTATCACGGGACGCTGTTTGAGTTTCTGCGGAACGACAAGCTCGATGCGCGAAACTTCTTCATCCCGCGGAAGGCGGCTTACCGGCAGAATCAGTTCGGCTTCGCCTTTGGTGGGCCGGTGGTGATTCCGAAGCTGTTCAACGGCAAGGACAAGAGCTTCTTCTTCCTAAACTACGAAGGGACGCGGATCCGGCAGGGCCGGACGTCGAACGCGATTGTCGCCTCCGACGCGCTGCGGCGCGGGGACTTTTCGAGCCTTGCCACGCCGATTCGGGATCCGCTGACGGGTACGCCGTTTCCGGGCAACATCATCCCGTCGAACCGGCTGAACCCGGCGACGACCTACTTTCTGCAGTTTATGCCGCAGGCGAATACGGCGCAGGGTACGTTCGTCTATGGCGCGCCGTTCCAGAGCGATCCGAACCAGGGCAATGCACGGTATGACCATGTGTTTGGCCCGAGCGATTCGCTGGCCGTGCGTTACAGCATCAACCACGTGCAGGCGTTTACCCCGGGACCGTTTCCGACGGTGGGCGGCACGAATCAGCGGCAGCGGGTGCAGAACGCGGTGTTGACCGAGACGCACATCTTCAGCCCGACGACGTTGAATGAACTGCGGCTGGGCTATACCCGGCTCCACAACGCGAACCTGAACCAGGGACTGGGGACGAACCACACGGGGCTTTCCGGCATTCGCGGATTTGAAGAGACGAGCCAGAACTTTCCCGGCTTTCCGAATCTCGGCATTACGGGCTTCCAGGGCATTCCGGGCAACGCGTTTCAGCCGCTGGTGAACCCGACGAACTCGTACCAGATCGTGAATACGGTTTCGTTCATTCGCGGGGCACACACCGTGAAGGCGGGCATCGACTTCCGGGACTACCGGCTGACGTCGACGAACTCGGCCAACTCGCGCGGCGCGTTCAGCTTCAACGGGGGCTACACGGGCAATGGCTTCGCGGACTTTCTGACGGGCTTCCCGGTGAACGGATCGCGTAGCTTTCCGCGGAACCTGTTCGGGCAATACGAGACGCGCTGGCACTTCTTCGTGCAGGACGACTGGAAGATTTCGCGCAACGTGACGCTGAACCTGGGCCTGCGGTACGAGATGAATCTGGCGCCGACGCCGATGCATTCGCAGGCGGCGAACTTCAACTTCGAGACCGGGCGCTGGGCCGTGGCGACGATCAACGGACAGGTGAACACGGTGTCGCAGCAGGTGGCGCAATTCGCGTTCCCGCGCTTCCAGAACCTGATCGATAAGGCTTCGGACGTGGGCTTGCCGGAGAAGATGGTGAACAACCGGTACAACGACTTCGCGCCGCGCGTGGGCTTGGCGTGGCGGCCGTTTGGCAACAACAAGACGGTGATCCGGACGGGCGCCGGGGTGTTCTACATGATGTCGAGCGGGAACAATGCGGTGAGCGTGCCGATTATCAACGTGCCGTTCATCGTCGATGAATCGAAGCAGCAGCCGACGGTGGGCGGGTTCCCGACGCTTGATGTGCGGAACTTCTTTGAGCCGTTCAGCGCGAACGCGAACTTCACGACGCCGTTGACGTTTGGGTTGAACCCGAACATGAAGACGCCGACGATGTACCAGTGGAACTTCGCAATTCAGCGCGAACTGGCGCAGAACCTGTCACTCGAAGTGGCCTATGTGGGCAACAAGTCGTCGTATCTCGAACGCTATCTGCCGCAGAATCTGCCGCGGATCAGCGCGACGGATACGCGGCCGTTCCAGCAGCGGCGGCCGTTCCCGCAGTACGGGACGGGCACTTACTATGACACGCGGGACAATGCGAACTACAATGCGCTCGAGGCAAAGCTCGAGAAGCGGTTTTCGAAGGGCCTGAGCTTCATGGCGGCGTACGCGTGGAGCAAGTCGATTGACGGCTCGACGAACGACCAGGGCGGCGGCGAGGGCGCGGATAACCCGTTTGATCTGCGGTCGATGCGTGGACGGTCGAACCTGGATGTGGGCCAGCGGTTTGTGTTCAGCTACGGCTGGGATTTGCCGTTTGGCAAGGGCCGGCAGTTCCTGACGGACATGCCGAAGGCGGCGGAGCTGATTCTGGGCGGCTGGCAGCTGGGCGGCATTTATACGGCGCAAGGCGGCTTCCCGTTTACGCCGGTGATTGCGAGCGACCCGCATAACATCGGGTTTGCGTATGCGCGGCGGCCGGATGTGATCGGGACCGGGAAGGTGGACGAGTGCCGGGCGGAGCGGTGTTTCAACATCGCAGACTTCCGCGTGCCGCAGCCGTTCGTACCGGGCAACGCGGGAGAAGAACTTCTACTTCCGGGAAGGGGTGTTTCTCCAGTTCCGGACGGAGTTTTTTAATGTGCTGAACAACACGCAGTTCCTGAATCCAAATGCGAACATTGAGCTGCCGACGCAGGGTGGGCGGATCTTTGGGGCGCGGGATCCGCGGATTGGGCAGTTTGGGTTGAAGCTGTACTTCTGAAGTTGATGGATGGGTGAGAGAGCGGGGCTTCGGCGTGCGGTAACTGGCGCCGGGCCCCGCTCTTTTTGCACTGGCGGGACCGGGCTACATTGGGCTGAGTGCCGCTGTTTTCCCTGTTTCCGATCTTGCTCTATGGCCTCATCGGCTTGATTTGGCTGGCTTGTGCGCTTGTGGCTGCGGCACTGCTAGTCACGCGACGGTATCGGGTGCGATCGGCTCAATTTCCTGGTAGCTGCAACCAGTAGCTTGGTCGGCTCTTGCGGCTTGTCGATTGCGCTGATCAACGCAGTCGATATTGCTGGCTTCAGCCCTTGGTGGGGGTCGGACTTCGGCATGGTGTCTTGGCTGGCGAGTCTTGGGCTTGGCGCCGGGGTCGGGGCGATAGTTAGTCCTGCGGCGGCAAGAGACGTCTAGGGAGCGCCTACCGCTTCAGCCAGTCGGTCATCCAGCGGAGGTTGCGCTCCATCAGGTCGCGCTGATGGGGCTTTTCGGTGATGCCGTGGCCTTCGCGGGGATAGACGACGTATTCGACCGGGATGTTGCGGTCGCGGAGCGATTGGTAGATGGGCGCGGTGTGCTGCCAGTCGAGGGCGCCGATCTGCAGCAGCGTCGGCGTCGTGATGTCCTTCAGCTTGTGGCCGTAGGAGTGGCGCACATAGTTCTCGGGGACCTCGTGGGGCTTGCCGCCGAAGTAGGTCCAAAGGACTTCGCGAGAGCCATTGAACTCGCCGTAGTAGGTCAGCCAGTCGACGGCGGGAGCTCCGACAGAGGCCGCTTTGAACCGCTTGGTCTGGGCGATCGTGGCGCCCGAGAGGTAGCCGCCGTAGCTCCAGCCCATCACCCCGAGCCGGTTGGGGTCGGCGATGCCTCGGCGGACGAGTTCATCGAGGCCGGTCATGACATCGTCGTAGTCGCCGACGCCCTGCGAGAGCGTGTTCTTGTGGCGGAACTCGGCTCCATAGTTGGCGCTGCCGCGGAAGTTGGGGGCGAAGACGGCGATGCCGTTCTGGAGGAATGCGACCGTCGGATAAGTTCGGCCGTTGGGGAAAGAGGTTAGGGCGGCGCCGGTGGGGCCTCCGTGGAGTTCGGTTACGACCGGGACGGGACTGCCGGGCTTGAAATCGAAGGGGAGCCAGAGGACGCCTTCGACGGCGAGACCGTCGCGGGCTTTCCATTGGACCACTTCGCTTTTGACAGTGGGGAGTTCGGAGAGCGCGGCAAACGCCTGGGTCAACGGGCGCTCCTGGCCGCTCTCCCAGAGGACGACTTCGGCGGGATGGGCCGGGTTCGTTTTGAGAAAAACGGCGCGGGAGAGGTCCTGGCTGAAGCTGGCTGCCCCTGCGACGAACTCGGCGAGGCGCGTGGGCTTGCTCGTCTTGAGGTCGACCTCCCAGAGATCGTCCTGCGTGCCCTGGCCGGCGGTGAAGCGGAGGCGCTGGCCGTCCGGCGACCACGCGTAGGCGTTGCCGTTGCGGAAGACGTCGTAGGGGTGGAACTTGGTGACGTACTGGACTTCGCCGCCGCCGGACGGGACCAGGCCGATGTGGCGCTCGTTGAAGTAGTTCATCGAACCGCATTGCGAATGGAACGCGATGCGCTTGCCGTCGGGCGAATAGCTGGGTTCAGCGTCGCGGCCGGGCTGGGTGACAAGCGGGGTTTCGGCGCCGGTCGAGAGGTCGATTTCGAAGAGGTCGACGTGGAAGATGTCTTCGGGCTTGGGCGTCTGCTGGATAGCGACGGCGGCGCGCTTGCCGTCGGGGGAGAGGGCGTAGGAGAGGACGTGGCGTTTGGGCCCGGTGACGCGCTTGGGAGCGGCGCCGGAGAGGGGCTGGAGCCAGAGGCCGGTGTAGCGGTTGGTTTCGCGGTTGACTTCGGGATCCGCGGGGGGCGGGTTATCGGTGGCGAGGTAGGCGAAGGAGGCGCCGTCGGGGGACCAGGAGTAGGTGTTGACGGCGTTGCCGAAGGTCTTCTTGCCGAGGACGATTTTGCCGTTGGCGAGATAGGCGAGCAGCTTGCCATCGGGGGACCAGCGGGGCCGGCCGGCTTTGGCGACCAGGACGGGTTTGCCGCTTGGGAGATCGGCGCGATGGACTTCGCCGTTGAGGACGTAGGCGTAGGCTTGGCCGTCGGGGCGGAGTTGGGGATCGCCGAGGGCGGGGAGGGCCATCAAGGCTTCGATGGTCCAGACCGCCGCGGCGACGAAGCTAAACAAGGATGTCCTTGATGGGCTTGCCGTAGTCGACATCAATCCGCTTGCGGCCAGGGATGTCGAGCTTGCGGGGGTCGAGGCCCATCTGATGGAGAACCGTCGCGTGGATATCCGTCACATAGTGGCGATTTTCGACGGCATGGAACCCGATCTCGTCGGTCGCGCCGTGGACAACGCCGGCTTTGACGCCGCCGCCGGCCATGAAGACGGAGAAACCAAAGGGATGATGGTCGCGGCCGTTCGAGGCTTCGGCGCCCGGGGTGCGGCCGAACTCGGTGCCCCAGACGACGAGAGTCTCGTCGAGGAGGCCGCGCTGCTTGAGATCCTTGAGCAGGGCGGCGATAGGCTGATCGACCTTCATGGCGAGGTCAGAGTGGTTCTTCTTGAGATCCTTGTGGGCGTCCCAGGCGTTGCCGGCGCCGCCGTGATAGACCTGCACGAAGCGGACGCCGCGTTCGGAAAGCCGGCGAGCGGCGAGGCAGACCTCGCCGAAGGGCTTGGTGATCTCCTGGTCGAGGCCGTACATCTTCTTCGTGGCTTCCGACTCTTCCTTGTACTGGATGGCTTCCGGGACGGCCATCTGCATGCGGAAGGCGAGTTCGTAGGACTTGATGCGGGCGACCAATGCGGGATCGTTGGGATACTCTACGGCGGACATGCCGTTGAGCTTGCGGAGCAGGGCGAACTCGCGTTCCTGATCGGCTTTCGAAAGTTCCGCGCCGGGGGAGACGAAGGGGAGCGGGTGATCGGGATTGACGTCGAGCGAGACCCCGGCGTGCTCCGGACCGAGATAGCCGGAGCCGTGGGTGCCGTTGCCGCCGCAGCAGTCGCCGGGCGGTTCGCCGAGGACGACATAGGCGGGCAGATTTTCGTTCATCGAACCGAGGCCGTAGTGGACCCAGGAGCCGAGGGTGGGCAGGTAGCCATCGAAGATATGGCGGCCCGTGTGGAACTGGAGAATGGCGCCGTGGTCGTTGTCGGTGGTCCAGGCGGAGCGGATGAGCGAGACTTCGTGCATCTGGTCGCCGATGTGGGGGAACCAGTCGGAGACGAGCACGCCGTTTTTGCCGCGGGGCTTGTAGCCGGTCTGCATGGGATAGAGCGTGAGCTTGATCTGGTGCTGACCGGGGACGAAGGCTTTGAGGTTCTCTTTGACGAAGGGGTTCGAGAGCGTGTCGCGGTGCGGCGTTTCCGAGAGCTGCTTGCCGGCGTGTTTGTTGAGTTCGGGCTTGGGGTCGAAGGACTCCACGTGCGAGACGCCGCCGAGCATGAAGAGCCAGATGACGCGTTTGGCTTTGGGGGCGAAGTGGGGCTGGGCGCCGGCGATTACCTTCTGAGGGAGCAGGGAGCCGAGGGCGAGGCCGGCGAGACCCATGCCAGCGTCGGCGAGGAAGATGCGGCGGCTTTTGGGATCGGAACAGATGTTGCGGGCCATGGGGAGTCTCCTCTTATCGGATGGTAACGAAATCGTTGTGGTTGAGCAGGACGTGCACGAGGCTTTCGCGGCGTTGCTGGGAGCCGTCGAGATAGGCGGCGGATTCGCGGAGTTCGTCCGGCTTGGCCGGGCGGCCGAGGAGGCGCTCGAAGACGGCCTGGACGAAAGCCTGGGGCTCGGTGACGTGGGCGAGGCTGGCCGCGATGGCGCGCGAGACGGTGAAGCTGAGCTTGCCGTTGGCGAGCGCGAGGGCCTGCTGGGGGACGATGCTTTCGCTGCGCTGGAAGCACTCGATGGGGCTGGCGGCGTCGAAGACTTTCAGCATGTCCATCTGCAGGTCCGGCGCGGTGCGGAAGTAGAGGCTGCGGCGGAAGACGTCGTGACCTTTGGACTCGTCGATCTCGGGGCCGCCCGCGGTGAGGTCGAGCTTGCCGGCGATGTGGAGGGCGCTATCGCGGACGACCTCGGCTTCCATGCGGCGGACGTTAGCGCGCCAGAGGGTGATGTTGTCCGGGTCGGCCTGGAGTTGGGCCGGGGCCCCGGTGGAGGCGAGGCGGTAGGCCTTCGAGGTGACCATGAGGCGGTGCATGGCCTTCATGTCCCAATTGCGTTCCATGAACTCGACGGCGAGCCAATCGAGGAGAGCGGGGTTCGAAGGTTCCTGGCCGCTCTTGCCGAAGTTGAAGACTGTCGAGACGAGCGGGGCGCCGAAGTGGCGGGCCCACATGTGGTTCATGGCGACGCGGGCGGTGAGCGGGTTGTCCTTGCCGGTGATCCATTTGGCGAGAGCGAGGCGGCGGCCGGAGCTGGAGGCGGGATACTTGGGGCCGATGGGGGTGTAGCCTTCAGCTGGTTCCTTGAGGAGCTTGGTGGCGGCTTCGAGGCGGGCGGCCGCGGCGGTGTGCTTGTTGAGCGTGAACTCGTGGCGGGCGCGGATCATTTCGGCGTCGGCCTTGATGGCGTTGGCCTTGAGTTCGAGTTTGCGGGCTTCTTCGGCCATCTGCTCCATGTTCTCGGGGACAGGAGTTTGGAGGGTGGCGAGGTCTGCGCGGATGCGGGCTTCGAGAGCGGGCAGATCGGCGTGGCGGAACTCGAGTTCCTTCGAGAGCGCGGCGATGATGGCTTCCGGCTCGGGCTTCTCTTTCGCCTTCTTCAAGGCCTCTTCGGCTTTGCTGATAGCGGCTTTGGCCTGGGCGACGAGGTCCTGGACGACGAAGGGGCGGGCGTCGGGGAAGGTGTCGGTGAGGGGGAGGGGGACGCGCTCGGGCTTGAGTTCCGGCTTGCCAAAGAACTTCGGGATGCCGGGCTGCATGACGGCGGAGGTGTCGGGGGTGGCTTCGTTGCCGCGGATGAAGCGGTAGGTGACGGCGTCCGAGTTCGCGTCATAGACGCGGGGCAGGCCATCTTTCAGGGTGTCGGCTTCGCCGGGGACGCGGTCGGTGCGGATGTCGTGCGATTCGAAGAAAGCCCGGAAGCGATAGTAGTCGGTGTGGGGGATGGGATCGTATTTGTGGGTGTGGCAGCGGGCGCACTTCATGGTGACGCCGAGGAAGGACGCAGCGGTGTATTCGGCGGCTTCCTGGATCCACACGTTGCGATTGAACATGTACCAGTTGCGGACGAGGAAGCCGGTGGCGCGGGCGGTGTCGGGGTCGCCGGGGGCGAGTTCGTCGCCGGCGAGCATCTCCTGGATCATGCGGTCGTAGGGCTTGTTCTTGGCGAGGGATTCGATGGTCCAATCGCGCCAGCGCCAGATGTGGCGGGCGCTGTAGCGGACTTGGCCGGTTTTGCGGTAGCCGTACCAGTCGGAGTAGCGCCAGATGTCGAGCCAGTGGCGGCCCCAGCGTTCGGCGTGTTGGGGGCTCGCGAGAAGTTCGTCGACGATGCGTTCGTAGGCGTCGGGGCGCTTATCGGCGACGAAGGCCTGGACCTGGGCCGGGGTGGGTGGGAGGCCGGTGAGATCGAGATAGACGCGGCGGAGGAGGGTGGGGCGGTCGGCTTCGGCGACGGGGGTGACGCCTTTCTTCGCGCGGGGGGCGGCGAGGAGTTCGTCGATTGTTAATTTAGCGGTGGATTTGGCGGCGGGGCGGACCGGGGGATTGTAGGCCCAATGGCCGGCGGCGGCGGAGATCCATTCGGCGTCGGGGTTGGCGGCGGCGCCTTCGTAGGGGACGCCGGCCTTCACCCATTCTTCGAAGATCTTGACTTCAGCGTCGGGGAGTTTCTTGGCCTTGAAAGGCATGCCGGGTTCGACGACATGCGCGACGACTTTGTAGAGTTGCGACTCGGCCGGATGGCCGATGGTGACGACGGGGCCATGTTCGCTGCCGGCGAGAAGGCCTTCGCGGGTCGAGAGGTCCAGGCCGCCTTGTCTGACTTTGGCGTTATGGCAGCTGATGCACTTGGCCTTGAGCAGCGACATCGCCTCATCGGGCGCTCCCTGTAACAGCCCGAGCGTCGCGGTACATCCGAGCAACCACCGCATTCTCATACCACCAGACTAAGCCAAACTCTAAGAAAGCGTAATGGAGTGTCCAGTCCTGCGGACGTATTCCGCCGGTCGTCCAGCCGATGGGCTATGCTGTGCCCATGGTGATCGACGTACACAGCCACTGGTGGGAGTTTCCCCGCCACTTTTCAGAAGACTTCAAGGCGCAGGCGCGGCGCGCGCGGGGTACAGGGGAGGACGTGGACCTGACCGTTCGTTACGAAGACTATCGGGCTGGGGCCACTCAATGCGATAAGACGATCGTGTTTGGCGGTAAGGCGAAGTTATCGGGGCTGTGGGTGCCGGACCACGAGGTTGCGGCCTATGTCGCGCAGCATTCCGACCGGTTGATTGGCTTTATGGCGCTGGACCCGACGCAGCCGGGCTGGCGGGATGAGCTCGAAGAGGGCCATAAGAATCTGAAACTGAAAGGCATTAAGCTGATGCCGATGTACGCGGGTTTCTATCCGCAGGACCGGCAGTTGGATGACCTGTGGGCCTACGCGCAGAAGCATGGCTTGCCGGTGTTGCTGCATACAGGGACGACGTTTGTGGCGCAGGCTTCGCTCGATTGCACCTTGCCGCGGCACTTGGACGACGTGGCGACGCGGTTCCCGGAGGTGCGGATGATTCTGGCGCACCTGGGCCATCCCTACGAAGGCGAGTGCGTGGCGACGATCCGCAAGCATCCGCATGTGTATGCCGATTGCTCCGCGCTGCACTACCGCCCGTTTCAGAATTACCACTCGCTGATGCTGCTGCAGGAGTATGGCGTGTGGCACAAGCTGCTGCTGGGGAGCGACTATCCGTTTACGACGATTGATAAGACGTTTGCGGGAATGCGGGCTCTAAACGACATGCTCGAAGGCACGCGGCTGCCGCGGCTGAATTTAGACCGGATGGAGGAGATGTTCCACCGGGATTCGTTAAGCCTGCTCGGCATCGACGTTTAGATCGACGGGGGCGAACATCGCGGCGGCGGTTTGGTGAAGGCGTTTGACGATGGCCTCGACGTCGGGCATCGGGATTTGGCCCGTGGTGCCGGTAACCGAGAGGCCGGCGACGAAGCGGCCGGGTTCCTGGAAGACGGGCACCGCGACGCAGCGGACGCCGATCTCCTCTTCTTCGTCGTCAAGGGCCCAGCGCTGCTTTCGCACCATCGTGATTTCGCGCTGTAGCGCTTTCGGGTTCGTGATTGTGTTCTTGGTGTAGCGGATATAGGTGGGCTTGGCCAGCAGCCGATCGAGGATATCGGGTGGGCCCCAGGAGAGGAGAATCTTGCCGACGCCGGTGCAGTGCAGGTCCATGCGGCGGCCGACGTAGGTATCGAACTTGATGAGGCCGGGGGCGTCGGCCTTCTGGATGTAGACGCCTTGGTCGCCATCGGGGACCGCCAGATGGACGGGGAGGCGAAGATGGTCGGCGAGGGCGCGCATATGCGGCATGGCCACTTCGGCGATGGAGAGGCCGCGGACCATGCCCTGGCCCAGACCGTAGGCCTTCAGGCCAAGCGTGTAGTGCAGGGAATCGGCGCGCTTCTGGACATAGCCAAGACGTTCGAGGGTGACCACGATCACGTGAGCGGAACTCTTAGGAATGCTGAGCTTCCGGCTGATCTCAGAGATGTTCAGGCCGCGGCGGGAACCATCGAGGTACTCCAGGATGGCCAAGGCTCGTTCGACGGCGGTCGCGTTTGCAGACATGCACCCTCCTTCCAGCATTCTGAACGCCGCTGCGGAAGAGGGCAAATAAGAAGGTCAAATCGTTCGGCATTATGGACGGAATTCGCGTCGCAGTTGACCGCCGCTTTGGGGCTCCGTAGTCTTAGGCTATGATTGTCGAGCCGCAAGCGGTGGACTTTGATCGTCCGGGGGTAACGCACTACCAGGTGGCGTTTCCGCTGGACGGGGCGTGGGGATACTCGCTGGTGCCGTTGACGGTGATCAACGGGGCACGGGGGACAAACCCGAATGGCGTGCTGGTTTTCGGCGGCACGCACGGCAATGAGTACGAGGGGCAGATTGCCGTGAAGCGGCTCTGCCGGGACCTTGATCCGGAGCGGATAGCGGGGCGGGTGATTCTGATTCCGCAGCTTTCCGAGAGCGCCTGCCGGGCGAACACGCGGGTTTCGCCGTTCGATAACGTGAATATGAACCGTGCGTTTCCGGGGAACCCGCGGGGGACGTTGTCCTACCGTATTTCGAACTTTGTGACGACGCGGGTGTTTCCGCTGGGGCGCGTCGTGATCGATATTCACTCGGGCGGGCGCGAGGGCGCGTTCCCGATTTGCACGTCGTTCCATCCGATTCCGGACCCGGCGCAGGCGGCCGAGATTGAGACGGTGGCGCGCCTGTTCGATCCGCCGTTTCTCTTCATCTACTCGTCGGCCATGGCTTCGGGCCTGTTGACGGACGAGGCGGAGGCGCTGGGGAAGATTTCGATCGGCGGCGAGTTCGGCACGGGAGAGACGGCGGACCCGGCGGGGATTCGCCACGCATACGAAGGCGTTTGGAACGTGCTGCGGCACTATGGCTTGGTGGACGAACCGGTGCGGTCGATTCGCGCCGCTGGGGCGCCCGCGCCGAGGCTGGTGGCAGCGGCGGAGCTCTCGGCGTATGTGCCTTGTCCGCGGGACGGGGTTTGGGAGCCGTTGACGGAGTTGGGGGCCGCGGTAGAGCAGGGGGACCTGTTGGGGCGCCTGCATGACTTTTCTGACCATGCCGAGACGCCGCTCGAGATCCGGGCGGACCGCGCGGGCTATCTGCTGATGATGCATCGGAGTGCCCGGCCGCTGAAGGGGCAGACGTTGTTCGTGATTGCGCAGGAGGTGGTGCGGTGAAGATTGCCAGTGTCGAGATTATCGTCCTGAAGTCGCCGGGGTTGTATAACAACTCGGACTCAGCGGCGGAGCCGGAGGGGCCCACCTACATGGGCCTCGCGAAGATTACGACGGACACGGGCTTAACCGGGTGGAGCGATATTGAAACCTGCGCCCCGGTGGCGAAGGCGTGTGTGGACGCGCCGAAGTGGAGCTTGGAGCCGGGGATGGAGTGCTTTGACGGCCTGGCCACACTGCTGATTGGCGAGAACCCGCTCGAGGTAGAGCGGCTCTGGTATCGCATGTACCGGGGCAGTATCTATTACGGCCGGAGAGGAGTCGCGCTGCAGGCGATTTCGGCGTTGGACATTGCGCTGTGGGACATTTGCGGGAAGGCCTATGGGCAGCCGGTGCATGTGCTGTTGGGCGGGAAATGGCGGGATCGCGTGCGGGCCTATGCCTCGACGCTGTTCCGCGGGAACCCGGCGGCGATGACGGAGGCGGTGCGGCACTATACCGACCAAGGCTTTACGGCGGTGAAGTTTGGGTGGGGCGGATTTGGGCAGAACGAACGGCGGGACCTGCCGCTCGTCGAAGCGGCGCGGGAGACCTTGGGGCCGGAGCGGGATCTGCTGGTGGATACGGGATGGTTCGTCGAGCGGACGCCAAAGGAAGCGATTCGCCTCGTCGATTCGATCATGCCGTACAAGCCCTACTTTGTGGAGGAGTTGCTGCATCCGGAGAACTACGACGGCTACCGGCAGGTGGCCGAGGCGGTGCGGGTGCCGATTGCCTGCGGCGAGCAGGAGGCCACCGACTGGGGCTTTCAACAATTGATCGAGCGCGGCGGCGTGGACATTCTACAGCCGGATTTGACGCGCTGCGGTGGCTTCACGGTGGGGCGGAAGATTGTCCACATGGCGGAGCGGGCGAACCGGTTGGTGGTGCCGCATTCGTGGTCGTCGGACCTGTTGACGGCGGCGTCGCTGCACCTGACGGCGTTTCAGCGCCGGGCGGAGTTTGTGGAGTTCAACACGTCGCAGGGGCCGCTTAGCCGGGAGCTCGTGAAGAATCCGATTCAACTCGAGAGTGACGGCTATCTGCGGGTGCCGACGGGGCCAGGATTGGGCGTCGAGGTGGACGAGGCCGTGGTGGAGAAGTACCGGATCGCTTAGCGTCTTAAGCCGGGTTGTGGCACAGGTTGCACTCGTTCGAAGTCTTGTGTTCGTCGTGGCACTCCATGCAGGAGTTCATGGTGATGGGCTTTTCTTTCTTGACCACCTCGCTGGCGGCGACGTCGCCGTGGCAGCGGGCGCAATCGACGACGGCCGTGTGAACCTTGTGGGAGAACCAGACGTAGCCGGGTAGCTTGTAGACGCGGACCCAGGGCACGGGCTCCTTCTTGGCGGCGAACTCGGCGAGCACCTGGATGTGTTTGCTCTCCTTCTTCACGGCCGTGTGGCAGGTCATGCACTTCGACTCGGCCGGGAACGTAGCGGCTTCACCTTTGCCGGGCATGGTGTGGCACTCGTTGCATTTGAGGCCCATTTTGAGATGGGTCTTGTGGCTGTAGGGGATGGGCTGTTCCTGCGCCGTTAGCAGGGCCGCGAGCAGGCTAAGGCAGAGCAAACGCAACGTAGGAGTCTCCGGATTTCGTATTCAGGCGGGCGCCTCCGCCGCAAGCGATGACGATGTACTGTTTGCCGTTGACGGAATAGACCGACGGGGTGGCGTAGCCGCCGGCGGGCAGTTTGGTCTCCCACAGGATAGCGCCGGTGGCGGCGTCAAAGGCGCGGAACATCTCGTCGCGGGTGGCGCCGATGAAGACGAGGCCGCCGGCGGTGAGCACCGGTCCTCCAAAGTTTTCGGTGCCCACCTCTTTGTCGGTCGTGTCGTTTTTGCCCAGCACTTTCTGCCAAAGGAACTCGCCTTTATTGAGGTCAATCGCCGTGAGCTGGCCCCACGGGGGCTTGATGCCGGGATTGCCCTTGTCATCGCGAAGCTTGCGGATGCCGCCGAGTTGATAGGGATAGGGGCCGCCAGGAGGCGCGTCGACGATCTGCATGATGGTGGGCAGATTCTGGGAGTTTACGTAAAGGATGCCCTTGGCCGGATCGACCGCCGCGCCGCCCCAGAGGCCTCCGCCGACGGTGCCGGGGACGACGGCCGTGCCGCGTTTGCTCGGCGGGATGTACATGCCTTCGTTGATCCAATCTTTCGACATTTCGGTGAACCTGGCTTTGGCTTCAGGCGTGATGTCGCTGGGCTCGTAGCGCTGCGGTGAGAAGGGCGGCGGCTTGAGGGGAACGGGCTGGGTTTTCGCGGTGACCTCGCCGGGGATGTCGGAGGCGGGGAAGGCGCGTTCCTGCACCGGGAGCAGCGGCTTGCCGGTGTTGCGGTCGAGCACGAAGACGTAGCCCTGCTTGGTGATCTGGGCCAGGGCGGGCCGGCCTTTCCAATTAAAGAGATTCGCGTTGACGGGCAGATCGTAGTCCCAAATGTCGTGGTGGACGGTTTGGTAGTGCCACAGGCGCTTGCCGGTGTTGGCGTCCAGGGCGACGATGGAGTTGCCGAACAGGTTATCGCCGACGCGGTCGGCGCCGTAGTAGTCATAGGCGGGGGAGCCGAGCGAGACGAAGACGACGCCCTTCTTATCGTCGACGCTGATGCCGCCCCAGGCGTTGGTGCCGCCGCTGGTTTTCCAGGCGTCCTTGGGCCAGGTGTCGTAGCCGAACTCGCCGGGGTGGGGGATGGTATGGAAGATCCAGCGGCGTTGGCCGGTGCGGACGTCGTAGGCGCGAATGTGGCCAGGGGCGGCCATGCGGGGGCCTTCGCCGACGCTGGAGCCCATGATGATCAGGTCTTTGTAGATGACGCCGGGCGAGGAGGAGCCGTTGATGGCACCGGGCGGGTCGCGGTCGAGATCCTTGGCGAGGTTGACGGCGCCGTTTTCGCCGAAGGAGGGGATGGACTTGCCGGTTTTGGCGTCGAGGCCGAAGAGTTGGGTGCCGGCGGCGTAGAAGATGCGGGTTTCGGCTTTGTCCTGCCAGATCATCACGCCGCGGCTGACGCCCCGGAAGCGGGAGGCGGGCGGGGCGAAGCGCCAGAGCTGCTTGCCGGTGGCGGCGTCGAGGGCGATAGCGTCGAGGGTGGGGGTGGTGGCGTAGAGGACGCCGTTGACGATGATGGGGGTGCACTGGATGGCGGTGCGGCCGCGTTCATCGGCGTCGCCGGATTTGAACTCCCAGGCGACTTTCAGCTGCTTGACGTTGGATTTATTGACCTGGGTGAGAGGGGAGTAGCGGTTGCCGTCGTTACCGCCCGACCAGGAGCGCCACTCCTGCTGGGCGAGCAGAAAGGTAGGGAGGAGAAGGAGGCCGAGGGTGCGCATAGGGCGTTCGGCGTCACTCTATCAAATTTCGGGTGAGGAGCCCCGCTTCTGAACGCGCGGCGGTTTAAGGCGCAGGGGAAGGCTGGTGAGCAGAGCAGCGCAGTACTGGCAAATGCGGGTATTTGGGCATCGCACCATTCGTCAACGCTACCTCGCAGAGAAAGAATTTCGTGCCGCGGGCAGTTTCAATCCGGCGGTTATGCACACAGTTGGCGCACAGGCCGGGATCGACGCTCAAGGTTTCGGTGCCTCAAAGCGGATGGTCGATTCGGCGCCAAATCGCTGATACTGTGAAAATTCTAGCTTCATACGCAACCTGAGGGGGCCGGAGCGAAACGGCAAGGTGTCGTCGGCGAAAGTGATTCGCGGAAACCAGTAACCTCCCTCCTCCTGATGCCGAATCGTGGTGAAACGGGGGAAAAGATTTTCCTCCTTTTTCGAGAGCATTTGGGGAACGGCGCGGCCCTCGGAACGGACCACGGAAAAATCGGATTGGGCGGCCCAGAGGAGACCTTCGA
>LNFE01000189.1 GCA_001464575.1 Acidobacteria bacterium Ga0077553
CCTCTCTTTGGTCAACAGCAGCGGTTGGATCTCCTGGATGTCTCGGAAGTCTTCCGGCGTCAATTTGAGACGGACGAGGCGATCGGTAGCCTTCTGGGTGACTTTTTCGGTTCGTTCGCCGGCCGGGGAAAAGATGATCTCGCGATGCTCGGAATAGTCGCCCGCCCGCACGTTGCGCTTGTCGAACTCCTCGATCAGCAGTTGCTGCTTATACATGTACTGCGACCGGACGGATTCCGACAGCGTCTCACGTTCCGCGATGCGTTTGGCGAGGTCTCGCGGAGGGTCCCCAGCGTGGATTTGCGATACTAGGGAGGTGCAGAAGACGGCGGGGATGAGGGCGTATCTCAGGAGCATGGCGATGGTGCTGCCGCTGCTGGCGGCCGGGGTTGGCGTTTACCTGTCTATGCAGAATATCGCCTTTGGCGAAGCCGCACCAGCGTTGGCCGCGTTGATTCTCGAAGCCGCCATGTTTCTCTCGGTGGGTAACGATGCGGCGCGCCGGTGGTGGCGGCCGTGGTTGATCGCCGTGAGTGTAGGCGTGCCAGCGCTGCTCGTGGGGGCGAACCCTTTGGTGCTGGCCGTGAGCGGGGTGATGGCCTATTGGTACATCGCGCTGCCGCGCAGCGGGTGGACGGATGCCTCCTATGCGCTGCTCTATGGGGCGATCACGTTGAGTAAGCTGAGTGAGCATCTCTATCCGGCGCCGCTCGCGAAGGTGCCCTTGGCGATTCTGGGCGAGTTGGCGTGGGCGCGGATTCTGATCTGGGCGGTGCTGGAGGTCCGCGGGCAGAAAGGGATTGGCTTTGGATTCTTCCCGACCCGGCGGGAGACGGGCATTGGCTTGAAGTGGTATCTGGTGTTTCTGCCGGTGGGGGCGGCCTTGGGGTGGGCGATCGGCTTCACCGGGTTGCGGACGGGCCCGTGGGTAATCGAGAAGCTACTGTTGAACGCTGTGGGCACGTTCTTCGGCATCTTCCTGTTTGTGGCGTTGCGCGAGAACTTCCTCTTCCGGGGAATGCTGCTGCCATGGTTTACGGAGTGGATGGGCAGTTTGCAGCGGGCGCAGATTGCGGTGGCGCTGCTTTGCGGCGCGGCGCATTTGCCATTTCGCGAATTTCCGAATTGGCGGTTCGCGCTCCTGGCCACCTTGGCGCACTACGTTTACGGCCGGGCGTTCCTCGAAGCCGGGAGCATCCGGGCGGCAATGGTTTGCCATGCGCTCGTGGTGGTCACTTGGCGCGTGCTGCTAAGTTAAGAATCTCGTCAAAAAGGTGGCGGCGCCGGCCGGGTGCGGGCGAATGGGACGCGGCGAGCATGGCGGCGGCGACGTCTTGCGCACGAATGGCCCGGTACTTCCGCAGCGGGCCGACGAGCAGAAACGGTACCGCCTGCAGGGCCACCTTGCTGATCCATTCCGCGGGGCGGAAGCCGGTGCGCGGCCCCAGCAGAACGCTCGGCTGGAAGATATCGACCGCAGGATAGTCCAGGGCCGCGAGATCGCGTTCGAGTTCGCCCTTCACGCGCAGGTAGGCGTTGGACGATTTCGGATCGGCCCCGACCGAGGAGACCAGCAGAAAGTGGCGAGCGCCCCGGCCCCGCGCCCAGCGGGCGAGGCGGAGCGGAAGCTCATAGTCAATGCGGCGAAACGCCTCCGGCGAGCCGGCAACTTTAATCGTGGTGCCGAGGGCGCAGAAGACCGTGGCGAAGGGCGGCAGGTCGATGGCGTCGAGGTTGTTGAAGTCGGTGACTCGTTCAATCAGCCGGGGATGGTTGCGTCCGGAGGGGCGGCGGAGCAGCGCGGCGACCGGGGAAAATGAAGAGGAATCGAGAAGTTGGTTCAGCAAGGCGCCGCCGACCAGGCCCGTCGCGCCGAGGACTAAAGCCGCTCGCTCTTCCGCTGACATTCTCTGCTATCGTAACGTGCCATGAGAGCCTTAGCGTTCATCCTGTTCACGCTGCCCCTATTCGCCGAGAAGGAACGCCTGCCCGGCGGCAAGGTTCTGCCCCATGAAAAGTACATCCATGCGGTGAGCGAAAAGGACTCGCCAGTGGAGCAGGTGTACATCAAGTCGAAGGACGGCGTCTATATCGCCGCGGCGATTCGGAAGCCAAAAGGCGCCGGACCGTTCCCCGTCCTGCTGCACTTCCACGGTGCCCCCGGCGGGCGCGGCATGGAGAAGCTGGTAACTTGGGTCCGGGGCGATACCGGCGGTCCCATGTGGGAACGCTTCCTGCAGGAAGGCTACGTCGTCGCGGTCGCGGACTACCGGCATCCCACGCCCATGATGGCCAGCATCGCCGAGGCCAAGAGCCCAACCTATGTCGACGATGGCGTAGCCGTGGTGGAGTGGCTGCGGGAGCAGAAATACGTCGATCCCGCGCGGATTACGGCCTACGGCGTCAGCTTGGGCGGGAACCTGGTAGCCCACTTGGCGGGACGCACCAAGCTGCACGCGGCGGTGTTGGGGGCTCCGGCGGTGATCGAGTTTCTCGGCGTCGAGGGATGGAATCGGGACTCAAAAACGGTGCCTGTGAACGAAGCGATAGCCAGGAAGAACATCGCGGCATTGCAATGCCCGGTGCTCCTGCTCGTTGGCACCAAGGACAACTTGATCGCGGTGGACGAGCCGTTCCACGACTTGGCCGTCGCCATGGGCAAGCGCGTGACCATGCTCATCTATGAGAACGGCTATCACGACTTCGTGATGGGCCCCCAAGGACATGCCGGGCGGGACGAGCCCCTGCTGGACGCGACGCTGGATGCGCTCGAGCGAACGGTGGCTTTCGTCAAGAAACCTGCTGCCCAGTAAAACTTTTTAATCCGCTGCCGCGTCTGCAGAGAGAGAGTGCGTGAAATCGTCTTTCTCCTGATTGCCTTTTCTTCTGCCTACGCCACGGCCGAGCCCCTGTGTCCAGGGGGTTCCGCCGTGGCGAACTTTCGTCTCCAGGTAGAGCGGCCCGGCGAGAAAGGTGTCCAGCCCATTGAGGATCTCAACGCCCTGCGGAAGGGCGATACCGTGATTTACGTGCCCGGCGATCCCGCGCCTGGCGACGACCTGGACAAAGCCGACGTCGTCCTCCTCATCGCGCCCAAGGAAGGCCAGGAACTGCAGGTGATGGAGCGCAAGCCGGCGCTGGGCCGGCAACGCTGGGAATTGAAATTCGATGCATCGGTGGTGGCCTTGGCCTACGGACCGGCCGGACTACGGGCCGACCGTGTGCAGAACATGGTGAAGAAGGACCCTGAATTGGTGGCGCAGTTGGCCGAGTATGGCGAACGGACAACCCAAGTGGAGACGCTCGTTTCCGCGATGAGCCGCCCGGCCGCGGACGCCCAAACCATGGAAGCGGCGCTGCGGGGATTCGCATCGAGCGGAGCGGGCGGCGCGCGCCTCGACCGGAACGCCACCCTCGACCAGCAGACGCTAACGATGATGCGAGCGTTGAACCCGGCGCTGGCGGCCTACGATCCTCTATCGCCGGAGCCGCGCGTCCGATGGCAACAATCGGCCGGCTTGGCGGCGGCCGTCGCGGGTTTGTTCTTCGGGAACACGGTGGCCGTGGCGGCGACGAGCGCAACGCTCTTCCTGAATTTGCGGAGCGTGGCGTTTCCGCGGACGGAGTTCCGCAGTGCGCTGCGCCGGGATTCGTCGCTGTGCGCGAAGCGCGAGTCTGGAAGCGGAGTGCGATTTGCCTACCTCTGGGCGCGGCGGTTTCCCGAGTCGCGGCAACCGGACTTGGCGCTGCGGGAGCCGTTGCATCTGGGCGCGGGGCTGCCGGCGAAAATCGAATTTGCCACCCCCGCGGGTGCCTGGGGGCAAGTCAGGAAGTGGCGCTGGGTGGACGCGGAAGGGAACTCCCAGGCGGCAGAAGGTTCGGTGAACGGTGGCGCCTTGCAGTTAGCCAAGCCTCCTGCTCCGGGGACGTATCGGTTGGCCGGCGACTGGGACTGGCAGGAGTTACAAGCGGCGCAACCGGTGACCGTCTATGCCCTGCCGGATCTGACGGCGGTGCGGCTGACGGAGGCGTCCGCGGATGCGCTGGAGGCGGGCAGGGGGCGGGTGCGCCTGCGGCTGACGGGCGTCGATTTTCAGTTTGTGACGAAAGTGGAGTTGGAGTCCGTGGCCGATGCCCTCGCCGAGAAAGTGGCGGCGCGATTCGTCCCAGTGAAGGGACCGGCGCCGGAGTTAGAGATGGAAGTGGACACGGACCGGCTGCGGCAGGGCGCGCATCGCCTTTGGCTGACCCGGGCCGACGGAGAGGTCCATGCCTTCGCCGCGATGGTGCACGGACCGGCGCCTCGGCTGACGGGCGGCCCTTCGATGGTGCGGCAAGACGGTACCGCGCAGCGGATTCGCTTAACTGGCGAACGACTGGAGGAAGTGGAGCGGCTGGAGTTCGCCGGAGGGACCGTGCAGTGGTTGCGGGAACTCCGCGAGGCCGAGGTGCGGCTCAACCCGCAGACGCTGCCAGGGACCAGTTGGGAGTTGACGGCTTGGGTGGGCGGCCGGAACCTGCCGGTGAAGTGGCCGGACGGGATTCGCGTGCTGCCACCGGCGGTGCGGGTGGTGAGCGTCCAGCGGGCCGCGCGGACCGCTGGATCTGTAGAGTTGTTGGACTCGGAAGTCGACGCTGGCGTCGCGGTTAGCCTGGCGGTTAAGCTGTCGGGTCCCCTGGCCGAAGCGCCGAAGGTGGCTCGTTGCGGGCAACTGGAGCGGGCGGACCGGTTGAGCGAGAGCGAGTGGTTTATAGTGCTGCGGCCCGAAGGCGCGGACGGGTGCCGGGTGAGCGTGGAAGTGGAGCCGGGCGGCGCGGAGATTGCCGTCGGCAAGCTAGTGCGTCGGCCGGACCTGACTGGCTTCACCCTCAGCGGCGAGGCCGCCGGCGAGAACCAGTACTGGGGCGAGCTGACGGGTAGCGGCCTCGAACGGATTGTGCGGGTGGGCTGGAACGAACGCGAAGGTATTCCCGTCACCGAGTTACCGGCCGGAGAGAGCGGCCGACAGAAGCTGCGCTTGGCCGTGCCGTGGCCGGCCCCGGCTCCCCGAGCTCCGCTCTACATTTGGCTGCGCGGTGAAACGGCAGGCCGCCGGACCAACGCGCGCTTCTAAGCGGTCTTCGCCTCAAAGGCGAGCGCGAGAAAGGACTTGGGCTGGAACTCGATGCGCAAAGGCAGCGGGTTGTCCGACCCCTTCTCGAACCAGATGCGGAACTTGCTGCCGCGAGAGCCGCGAAGCTCCTGCAAACGGCCGTGGACGGCGATAATGCGCTCCGGGAAACGGGTGAGTCCGCGAGCGGCGAGCCGCTTAGCGACCTTCTCATCGGAGCGTTTTTCGGCGACCAATTTGTGTTCGCTGCCGCCGTACACAAAGGTGCATTCGGTCTTCTCGGCGGGGTCGCGAATGGTCTGCATCATCGCGGAGAGGAACGACCGGGTGGCGCTGCGGGCTTGAAGAACTACCTCTTTACCTTTGGGCGCTGCCTGGCGGATCATCTGCTCGGCGAACGGGTAGAGCTCTTCGAACCGCGTCCAGTTCCAGGCGGCGGGCGTTTCAAAGCGGACCGAACGGGAACGGGCGGCGCCCGACTGAATCTGGCCCTCGATCCCTTGATACTGCAGTTTCTCGCCAGACGTTTCTAGGGCGGACTTCGCTTGCGCAAAGCTCTGCTCGTCCGAGGCGGTCATAAAGCCGGTGTAAACGCTCTCGGCCGGCGCCCCCCCTTCGGACTTCACCGTCTCCTGAATGAACCCAAGGCGATTGAGGCCGCGGGCGCGCTCCGGATCGGACCCAGCGGCGAACTGCAGCGACTCGATCGTCTGGCCCGATTCATCCTGCAAACGGGCAGCCGCAAAACCACCGCCCACACCTTCGCGAGTGTAGATCGGCAGTGAAAAAAGGAGGATGACTGCGTCGGCCCGGTAGTCGCGCCGAAGAATCGGCTTCATGGCGAATACGGCGGGCAGAGGCGCGGAGACCGCGGCAAGAGCCTGTAAGAACAGACGGCGAGTGTAGAAGGCGCAGTTAGATTGCATCAGCGTCAATATAGGAGCCAATCGGCAGTTTGGTACTAAATCTTAAGTAAGATTCTCGGGAAGGCCGGCGTGGGAATGAACGAACACACGAGGGAGACGCACGGGTCTGGGATGTGGTTCCCTGAAAACAAATAGTCGCTTTATTGTCAGGGGTTTAGGACGGTGAAGTCAACTCAGGGCGCTGTGAGGGAGGCGGCCTTGGCGGCATCCTGATCGGCGAGCGCGGTTTGTCCAAGGGCTCGGTAGGAGGCGGCCCGGTTCCGGTACGCGTTGGCGTAGTTGGGGTTAAAACGAATGGCCTCGGTGAAATCAGGAATGGCCTTTTGGTACTGGCCTAGACGCATACGGGCATAGCCGCGGCCGTTGAGGGCGAGAGGGAAATTGGGCCGGAGCGTAATGGCCCGGTCGAATTCCGCGATCGCCTCGGCAAACTGATTGGATTGCGTGAGAGCCCGGGCGCGATTGTGCGCCGCATCGGCGGTGGGGGCGGCTGGTGGTGGCGGGGCCGGTCTCGCTTGTGGCGTCGCAACCGCCACCGCTACCGGGGTTGGCGGCGGAGCGGCGGGAGCGGCGGGAGCTGCCGGAACCGGCTCCGGGGCGGGAACTGGCGGCGGCTCAGTGGGCGGCGGCGGAGCCGGCTTGCTGGCGAGCAGGCGCTCCTGCGTGCGGTTGAGAATCGCCCGGATCTCCGCGTTATCTGGTTGCAGCGAAAGGGCCTTGCGGAGATCGCCCTGCGCCTTGTCGAACTCGCCGGTAAGGAAGTAGGCGCTCCCCCGCGCCAGCCAGCCCTCGGCGAGCATTGGCGCTAATTCGATCGCTTTGGTGCGATCCGCAAAGCCCTCGGCGTGGCGGTCGAGGAGGTGGTACGATCCGCCCCGGGCGATATAGGCGCGCGGATTGTCGGGTTGCAGGCGGATAGATTCGGTTCGGTCGGCCAGCGAGGCTTCCAGCCGGCCGAGTTGGACGAGGGCGCCCGAGCGCGCCATATAAAGGTTGGCGTCGCTGGGCGCGAGTTCGAGCGCGGCGGTCAGGTCGTCGACCGACTGCTGCCATTGATTGAGCCGCTTATACGCCTCGCCGCGCAGGAAGAGCGCCCGCATGTTGCGGGGCGAGATCTGCAGCGATCGGGTGAGATCGGCCACGGCATTGGTGAATAGGCCCATTTGGCCGTGCGCGAAACCACGCTCGGTATAGGCCTCCGACCACTCCGGCCGAAAATCGATGCACCGGTTGAAGTCGTCGATCGCGTCCCTCCAGCGCTGGAGCTCCATGGCGGCCTTGGCGCGGTCGAAGTACGGTTGGGGGTCGTCGAGGCGCAAGCGGATCGCGGCAGTGAAATCGGTGATGGCCTCCGGGTATTGCTTCAATTGGACGCGGGCCTGGGCGCGCACGTGGAAGAGCTTCGCGTTGGTGGCCCCGGCGTCGATCGCTTGGGTAAGTCGCGCGACGGCTCCCTCCCAGCGGCTCGCTTCGAAATCCAGAAAGCCCAAGGACTGCAGCGCTTCCGGGTCAGCGGGATGCAAGCGGAGTGCCTGCTGGAGGTCGGCGGCCCCCCGCGTGGTGTCCTTCAATTGGAGAAACACCTTGCCGCGCTCCCGATAAGCGTCCGCGAAGTCCGGGGCGTACAGAATCGCGGTAGTGAGGGACTCCAGCGCCTCGGCCGGACGGTTGCGGGCCACGGCGGAAAGCCCAAGTTCGTAGGCCTTTTGGGCACGCTTCGGATCGGTTTGACTGGCGGCCGCTCCGGACGAGCAGAGCAGCAGAATGCCAAGGAGTTGCCGGAGTCGCTTTGCCATGCGGGGATGACCCCAGTATAAGGTCAATCCTTCTTCATTTCTTTGGGATAGATCAACTTGTAACCCTTCTTCTTGTACTCTTCGAGGCCCATGAAGCTGACCTGCTGGTAGCCGTTCTTCCGTAAGATTTCCGCAGCCCTCCGGGCGCGGACCCCCCGGTTTCAACCTGCAACCAGAAGCGCGTCCTTCGGAATTTCGCTTAAACGCGACTCCAGTTGGCTCATCGGGATGTTCACATAACCCTCAATCGTGCCAAGCTCCTCTAGCTCCTGGGGTTCCCTCACGTCCAGGAAGAACAGCTTGACCTTCTTATCGAGCAGGTCCTTCAGACCGTCCGCGGAGAGCTCTTTCTCCTGTCCCTCGCAGGAGAGCGGAAAGACGGCCAATATCGAGGAAAATAGGGTACGGCGTTGCATACCCGATGCTACCACTCAGGACAATCCGACCTCCTGATCGGCCGAGCGAGGGCCGATTACTTCCCTAGCGAATATGCGGACCTTGTTCCTCCATCCTGACGGGTCTCCCGCCGCGCCGCCCGGCTGCGAGAGCGAGTCCTGCGCCCGCCGAGGCTTGCAACTCCTGCAACAGAATCCTTGCGGGCTCGCTATAGTGGAACTGCCCTTGGCGGGAATGGGCCCCGAAGAGTGGCTGACAGCGGCTTTACGGCTGCGCCCGTCCCTCCGCGTCGTGTTTGTCGGCCGCAGTGTGCGGGAAGCGGTCGGGCTGCTCCGCGCCGGCGCCGCGGACTACACAGAGACCCGGGAAGCGGCGATGCTGCTCGCGAGCCGCCTGCCGTCGGCCCCGGCGCCCATGGCCGAACCCTGGCGGCGGTTACTGATCGGTGAAAGTCTGGCCATGCGGCCGGTTCTCGATACCATCCGGTTGCTCGGGCCGCGGCGAAGCACCGTTCTGATCTCCGGCGAGACCGGCACGGGCAAAGAGGTGGTAGCCAAGGCGATTCACGCGGCGAGCCTGCGGGCACGCGAGTCGATGGTCTCCGTCAACTGCACGGCGTTGCCCGAGACGCTGCTTGAAGCCGAACTGTTTGGACACGTGAAAGGGGCTTATACCGGGGCCTTCCAAGGGCGAAAAGGCCGCTTCGAGGAGGCGGATAAGGGCACGATTTTCCTGGACGAAATCGGCGACATGCCCATCGAAACGCAGGCGAAACTGCTCCGGGTACTGCAGGAACGCGAGTGTCAGCGCCTCGGTTCGAGTGAAATGGTTAGACTCGATGTCCGGGTGGTTGCCGCGACCAATGCGAACCTGGAAGAACGGATCGACCGGGGCAAGTTCCGCGAAGACCTGTACTACCGCTTGAATGTTGTGCCCCTGCACCTGCCTCCCCTCCGCGAGCGTGCCGACGACATCCCGGTCCTCCTCGAGCATTTCGTCGAGAAAGTGTGC
Source organism: Acidobacteria bacterium Ga0077553 (assembly GCA_001464575.1). GTDB lineage: Bacteria > Acidobacteriota > Terriglobia > Bryobacterales > Bryobacteraceae. The sequence goes on from LNFE01000189.1 coordinate 9,241, forward strand.
CGGGCCGAAGAGCTACCACGGAAGCGGGTGGCGCCCGATGCCCTGGAGCGGCTCCAGGAATACCACTGGCCCGGGAATGTGCGGCAGTTGGAAAATGCGGTGGAGCGGGCCGTCGCCCTTAGCGGCGATCGTTCCTTGCTGCATCTGGGCGATTTCAATTTGCCCACGCGCTCGACCGTGAACGTTCCTGCGCCCGAGCCGGAAACCGCCCCTGCCTTGACCGATCAGGGTCTGGACTTTGCCGCCACCGTGCAACGGCTCGAGCGGACGTTGATAGAGCAGGCGCTGCGCCGTAGTAACGGCAACAAGAAGCAAGCCGCCGACCTGCTCCGGTTGAAACGGACCACTTTGAGCGCCAAACTCAAGAGCCTCGACGAGGTCGCCTGAGGTGTTCGGAATCGAACAGCAAAGTCGCAAGACGAATCGTTGGGACGTCGGCCGTGACGAGAAATCAACAACTTAGCGACGGCGCTGGAATTGCACTGGGATAGGCCATGGTTTCGTCACTCCGTTATGCTCTTCGCAATCTGAGACGGCACCCGGTGTTTGCTGCGGTAGCCCTCTTCTCCATCGCGCTCGGGATTGGCGCAAACACGGCCATCTTCACGTTGCTCGACCAGTTCCTGCTGCGCAATTTGCCGGTCTCCGCCCCGGGGCAGTTAGTGCAGTTGGAACTACCCGGTCCGAAGCGAGGGATGACGGCAGCAAACCGGGCGTTTTCAAACCCAATGTATTTAACCCTGCGGAACCGGGTGCAAGCCTTCTCCGGGCTATGGGGGCAGTACGGAACCTCGGTGAGCTTCTCGGCCAAAGGCGGAGCGGAACGCGCGGCGGTGCTCCTGGTCACCGGAAACTACTTTTCGACCTTAGGCTTGGCTCCGGCGTATGGCCGGTTGCTGCAGGCTAGCGACGATGTGACTCGTGGTGGCCATCCGGTGGTTGTCCTGGCCTACGGGTTCTGGCGCGAACGCTTCGCCGGAAAAGCGGACGTGGTCGGCTCCGAAGTCCTGGTTAACGGGCAGAAGTATGAGGTCGTCGGCATCGCGCCGGAGTCGTGGCGGGGCACCGACGCCCTGGAGCCACCCCAGCTCTATGTCCCGATGGCCATGAAGGCGCAGATCACCCCCACCTGGGACGGGATGGACTCCGCCCAGCATTTCTTCCTCCATGTGTTCGGACGGTTGCGCCCGCAGGTCACGCCTGCCCAAGCCAAGGCCGAAGTGGACGCGGCGCTCGGGCCGGTGCTGCGGGAGGAGCTCGCCTTCATGGGCGACCTCTCCGAAAAACGCCGCCAGATGTTTCTGGGCAAACGGATCGTGCTCCACCCAGCGGCCCAAGGCAACTTGAGCGAGCGGGATTCCATTCAGAGTGTGACCTGGACCCTCATGGCGCTGGTCGCGGTCGTCCTGCTGATTGCGTGCGCCAACGTGGCGAACCTTTTACTGGCGCGCGGTTCGAGCCGGAAGAAGGAGATCGCCATCCGGTTAGCCATGGGCGCCTCTCGCCGCCAACTGGTGAGGCAACTGCTCACTGAGAGTATGGTGCTCGCCGGGCTCGGCGGCCTGCTGGGCCTGCTGTTCTCGGACTGGATCCTGGCCGGCATCCTGAGCCTGCAAGCCACGGGCGCAACGAACTTCCATGGGGAGTTGGACCTGCGAACTCTCGCCTTCACCCTGGTGTTGACGGTACTCACCGGGTTTCTCTTCGGCCTCCTGCCCGCCCTGCAAGCCACCAAAGCCGACCTGACGCCAACGTTGAAGGACCAGGCGTCGAACCTAGCCGGGGGCGGGGTGTGGCTGCGGAAAGCGTTGATCGTTGGCCAGATCTGCCTCTCCGTGATTCTCCTAGCCGCCGCCGGCTTCTTCACGAAGACCCTCTTCGCCCTGCGCCAGGCCGACCCCGGATTTCAGGCCGAACGCTTGCTCACCTTTACCTTGGATCCATCGTTGAATGGCTATCAGCGAGATGCTGCCGAACAGCTTCATCAACGCGTGGCCATGGAACTGGCCGCCATGCCATCGGTCCGTGCTGTCACGATGTCCGACAGCCCAATTCTCGACAACGCGGTGAGCCAGCGAACCGTGCGGGTGGAAGGCTATACCGCGCAGGAAGGTGAGGACCTGAACCCTCGCGTGAATACCATCGGTCCGGGCTACTTTCAGACGATGGGCGTCGCCATGCTGCGGGGCCGGGAATTCCAGGCGGGCGACACGCTCGCCGCGCCCAAAGTAGCGGTCGTGAATGAGCAGTTCGCCCGCTACTTCTTCAAAGGCGCTGATCCCCTGGGCCGGCAGATCGCGTTCCGGGATGTGTCGATGACGATCGTCGGGGTCGTCGCCAACGTGAAGCACGGTAATCCCCGGGAGGACCCGAATGCGTTCCGGTTCGTTTACACGCCTGTGTCCCAGGCGGAAGTGGTGGCGGAGATGAGCTTCTACGTTCGGACGGTTCAGGACTCAACCGCCATGGCACGCGACATCCGGGCACTCATCCGGCGGATCGATCCCAACCTGCCCCTTTTCTCTTTGCGGACGGTGCGCGAGCAGATTGATGTGGCCCTGACACTCGAACGGTTGATCTCGACGCTGTGCTCAAGCTTCGGCTTGATCGCCACCATCCTGGCCTCCATCGGACTCTACGGGGTGATGGCCTTCCATGTCGCCCGGCGGACCCGCGAGATCGGCATCCGGATGGCGCTGGGGGCCAACCAAGGCAAGGTGCTCTGGATGGTGCTGCGCGAAGTGGTCCTGATGGCGGCCATCGGCATCGGGCTGGGTGTCCCGTTGGCGCTCGGCTTGGGCCAGATGGTGAAATCCTTGCTCTTCCCCACCCAGCCCACCGACCCCGTCGTGCTGGCGGGTGCGTCCCTGGTTCTCTGCCTGGTGGCGTTAGGAGCCGGGTGGATTCCAGCCCGCCGGGCGGCTTCCATTGATCCGATGCGGGCGCTGCGCTATGAGTGAGTCCGGCGTTTCCGCAACTCGTCCACAGCGACGAAGACAATAATCATCGCGCCGATCAGCGCCTGCTGGACATACGGATTGATCCCCAGCAGGTCGCTGCCGTTGGCGAGCAACCCCATGATGAACCCGCCGATCAGGGTGCCGATCACGGTCCCTTCGCCGCCCCGCAGCGAGCCTCCGCCAATCACCACGGCGGCGATGGCCTGTAACTCATAGCCCTGCCCCGCCGTCGGCTGCCCGGTCGAAAGACGGCTGGCCTCAATCAATCCAGCCAATCCGGCCAAACCGCCACACAGGGCATAAATCGCCACCGTGTGGAAATTAACGGGAATTCCTGCGTAAACGGCCGCATCCGAGTTGCTGCCGATCGCAAACACGTAGCGGCCCAGCCGGGTATGCTCCAAAATGAAGTGCACCAGAATCGCGCAAGCAATCAACACGACCAGTACAAACGGAAAACCCAGGATGGTTCCCTCGCCGAGAAATTGAAATCCCTTGGGGACATCATGCACGGGCATACCGTCCGAGATGATCAGCGCGAGACCGCGCAGGACCCCCATCATGCCGAGAGTCACAATGAATGGGATAATCCGCAACTGTGTAATCAAAAGCCCGTTGACGAACCCGCAAAGCAGCCCAGTGGCAACCCCTAGCAGCACCCCGATCGGAATCGGCACCCCTTTGGCCATTGCCATCGTCCCCGCCAAGCCTCCCAGCGCCACGACGGAGCCAACCGAAAGATCAATGCCGCCGGAGATGATAATCAGGGTCATCCCCAAGGCCAGGGTATTAAAGACCGCCGTTTGCCGGACGACGCTCGACAGGTTCTGCGAGGTCAAAAACGAAGGGCTCGCGATGCTCAAAGCCACAAATAAAGTGAGCAACGCCAGAAAAGGCAGCAAACGCTTGATCATTGCAACGTATCTCCAGAGTCTGGCGGCACAGTGGCCAGCCTCATAATGTCTTCCTGCGAACAGCCGCGCGGGAGCTCGCCCACCAAATGGCCTTGACTCATCACCAGGATGCGGTCAGCCACTTGCAGCAGTTCAGGCAGTTCGGAACTAACCATCAGAATCGCGGCGCCCTCGCGGGCGAGTTGGTCCATCACTTCAAACACTTCGACTTTGGCGCCGACGTCGATGCCCCGCGTCGGCTCGTCGAATAAAAACACGCGGGCTCCGCGGTTCACCCATTTGGAGATGACCACCTTTTGCTGGTTCCCTCCGCTCAAGCGTCCCGCGCGCTGCTTGCCATTCTCGCAGCGGATGCGCAGCCGGTCGATTGCCTGCTTGGTCACCCTCGCCTCTTCCGGATGACGAATCACGCCGCCCGGACTGACGGCGTCCAGGTTCGCCATCGTCACGTTCCAGGCAATCGGCAATTCACGCGCCAAGCCGGTCCGCTGCCGGTCCTCCGGAATCAGCGCGATCCCGGCGGCCACCGCCTGCCGGGCGGTGCGCAGCGAAACCGGCCGTCCCGCCACTTGCACCGAGCCACTGCTGATGGCGTCCAGCCCGAAAATAGCTCGGCAAAGCTCGGTCCGCCCGGCGCCCATCAAACCCCCAAGGCCGACAATCTCTCCGGCGTGGAGCGTCAGACTGATGTGCCGAAGCAGGTCCGGCGTGGAAAGCCCAGTGACGGACAGCAACTCCTCGCCCGGTGGCAGCGGATCACGGCGGTAAATAGAGTTCACCTCGCGCCCGACCATGTATTGAATCATCCGCTCTTTGGTCAGCGTGGCGAGCGCCTCGGTGTGCACGGTGGCCCCGTC
>LNFE01000190.1 GCA_001464575.1 Acidobacteria bacterium Ga0077553
CCCTTCAACAGCTCGTCCAGCACTTCCGGTTTGATTTCCATCGCTTCTCCTCTTTGATTGTCAGAGAAAAGCGGTTACACAGTTCTTTTTACACCCTCGAGCTCCGTCGACAGCAGCCACGGCCGTATCGGGGCCCTATCGCTCATTCCACCTGCGCCTCGAGGCGAGCCATGCAAGACCATCATCAGAGGAGGCCACCCGGAAGTCGGCGCAGGTCCGCACACCTATCTGCTTCCCAGAAGCCACGACATCGTGGTCTTCCTCCCCGGTCTCCCCGCCGGGCAAGCGTACTTTGCCAGTAGAACAACTCTGATCCGTGCCGCTGGCCAAGCCGCCTGTTGCCTACCGCCAGAAACCACCTGGCCCTGCGATACGATAGAGCCGATGCTCTCACGCCGCGCTCTCCTCGTCGCCCTGCCTGCCTTGCCCGCCTTTGCGGCGCGCAAGGGCTCTGCCCTTATCATCGACGGGCAAAACAATCACGCCTGGGCCCAAACCACCCCCTACCTCAAGCGCTACCTCGAAGAAACCGGCCTCTTCTCCGTCACCGTCTCCACCACCCCTCCCAAAGGCGGCGACATGGAAGCCTACCGCCCGAAATTCGCCGGCCACGACATCGTCGTCCTCAACTATAACGGCGAGGATTGGTCCAAGGACACCGAAGCCGACTTCGTGAAATACGTCCGCTCCGGCGGCGGACTCGTTGTCGTCCACGCCGCCAACAACGCCTTCCCCACCTGGCCCGAATTCAACGAAATGATCGGCCTCGGCGGCTGGGGCAACCGTACCGAAAAGGACGGCCCCTACCTCCGCCTCCGGGAAGGCAAATGGGTGCCCGACACCCAACCCGGCCGCGGCGGCAGCCACGGCAACCAGCACGAGTACGTCGTCACCCTGCGCGACCCCAACCATCCCATCACCAGGGGTCTCCCCGCGGAATGGCTCCACGCCAAGGACGAACTCTACGACCGTCTCCGCGGCCCCGCCAAGAACGTCCGGATCCTCGCCTCGGCCTTCTCCGACAAAGCCACCCGCGGCACCGGCGAGCACGAGCCCCTCATCATGGTCCTCTCTTACGGCAAGGGCCGTGTGTTCCACACCTGCCTCGGCCACGCCGTGGAGGCCATGCAGTCCGTCAATTTTATCGTCACCTATCAGCGTGGCGCCGAATGGGCCGCCACCGGGAAAGTCACCCAAAAACTACCAGCCGACTTCCCCGGCAAGGACCAGGTCTCTTCCCGTCCCTAGCCCCGGTTACTTTGAATAGACCGTGGTCCCGTTGACGACGGTCATTACCGGCTGAATCTTCCGGATCTCCGCCTCCGGGCATGTCAGATAGTCCCGGTCGATCACTACAAAGTCTGCCCACTTGCCGGCCTCGAGCGACCCCAACTCCTTCTCTGAGAAGTGCAAATAAGCCGGACCGTTCGTGTACATCCGCAGCGCTTGCTCCCGGGTAATCTTCTCTTCCGGGTAGATCTCCTTGCCCGCCCGGGTCTGACGCGTGATGGCCATCCACAGGTTAAAGAACGGGTTAAACGGATTTACCGCCTTGTCCTTATCGTGGCCGATCATGTGGTCGCTCCCGCCCGCAATCCCGATCCCGTTCTTCAAATAGGTCTGCAGCGGAAAGAAATACCGCATGTTCTTGTAGCCGAACACCTGTTCCAGCGCCGGGACGTCGAAGTGCAGCCAGCCCGCCTGCACATCGGCCAGGATGCCCATCCGCTTCATCCGGGCAATTGCCTCCTCGCTCATGAAGCTCCCGTGCATCACATGGGACCGCGTCGGCCCAATCGGCCGTTCCTTATTCAGCGCCTCAAACGTATCCAGCAGAACGTCGATGGCCGCCCCGCCCTGCGCATGACTCGTCAACTGCCAACCCTTGTTCCGCGCCGCCCGCATGATCTGCGTCAGCTTGGGCCCGTCGACAAAGAGTGTCCCGCGCGCATCCGGATTGGTCTGCCCATAGAGTTGCTTGCCGTAAGCGCCATAGGGCATCCGTTGATACGCCGTGCCCACGCTCTGTCCGCCGTCCAAGGTTACCTTGAACGAGCCAAATTTCAGCCAAGCATCACCCTGCCCCGTCTTCCAGGAGTTCTTCTCAATCTCGGTCACCACCTCTTCCACCGGCCGCATCGCGTTAATTCGCCACGTAATCACCGTCCGCACTGGAAGCTTCCCCTGCGCCTTCAGCTTGGCGTAAAGGTTATAGTCTTCGAGCACCGAAGCCCGGTCGCCCACGGTCGTTAGCCCTGCTGCGGCATAGATCTTCAGCATGGTCTCGAGCGCTTCCAGCTTCTCCGCCTCGCTGTAGCTGGCGCCCTGCGGCACGCCCTTCAGCAACGATGCCGCATTCCGCAAAATCCCATTCGGTTGCCCATCGGCCCCTTTCACCACTTCCCCGCCCGCTGGGTTCGGCGTCGCCGCGGTGATGCCACTGATCTTCAGCGCCATCGTGTTGGCGCCCCAGACATAGGACCCGTCGAACGCCACTGGATGGTCCAGCGTCACGTCCAGATCCTGCTTGGTCGGAAACCGTTGCTCGGCCAGTCGCGGCGGCAAAGTCCGCGGCACCACGATCCATTCGCCCTTGGGCGTCGTCTTCGCCTGCTCCCGGATAAACTTCTGGATGTCGGTAATGCTATCGAGCGGCGGCAGCTTCCGCTTGTACTCGCTCAAGCCGGCCCCGAGAGCATGGACGTGTGCGTCGATCAGCCCCGGCAGCACCATCTTGCCGCCCAAGTCAATCAGCTTCGTGGCGGGTCCTTTCTTCGCCAACACCGCCGCATTGGTCCCCGTTGCGACAATCTTGCCGTTCTCCACCGCCATTGCTTCGACGATCGAAAACTTGGCGTCGGCCGTTACAATCCGGCCATGGTGCACAATTAGGTCCGGCGCCGCCATCAGCGCCGAAACAGCGCTCAGAACTACCCCAATAACTCGCATAGGTCGTTGATCCAAAAGTCCGGCTCCATTTCGCTCGGATTGCCGTAGCCATAGCTTACCGCGCAAACCGTCACCCCCGCCGCCCGCGCTGCCGCAATGTCCGCAGGGGCATCGCCAATCATCAACGCGTCCCGCGGATCCACCCCGAACAGATCCAGCGACTTGTGGATCACTTCCGGCGAAGGCTTCGCGGGAAACCCGTCGGTCCCTTGGACATGATCGAAGTACGGCAACAGCCCAAACTTCTCAAGCACCACCCGCGTCGTCGGTGTCCCCTTCGTCGTCGCCGTCGACTTCAAGCCAGCCAACCGCGGCACCGCCTCCGCCACGCCCGGAAACAGCTTCGTCCCGTTGTGCTCTCGCGCCCAGTAGACCTCGCGATAGTCCGCGATCAGGCGCTCGACGCCATCAGGAGTAATCCCAGGAATCATATCGACGAACAGGTCCGTCAAGTGCCGCCCGATGTAGCTGCGCAGCAGCTCAAACGGCTGCGGAGGATAGCCGTGGCGGTCGAGGACTACCCCGACCGCGCCACAGATATCCTCCGCGGAGTCCGTTAATGTGCCGTCAACGTCGAACAGGTACAGCCGGTAAGGCTTGCCCATTACGCCGGAGAAGGTCCGTCGGCAAGAGGCGGAATGCGCAGCCCACCCAGTCCGCTCGGCGGCGCTACTTTGTTGTCCTCGTCGTTCCGCGGCTTCACGGGCCCGCGGAAGGCCGACAGAGTCTCGCCCTTAATCAACTGCACGACCTCGGCGCCGTCGAGCACTTCGCGCTCCAACAGGGCCTCGGCAATCCGCACCATTGCGTCGCGATGATCCTCGATGTACTTGCGAGCCCGGTTGTAGCCATTGTCGACCAGCTTCCGGACCTGCGCGTCAATCGCGATCGCCGTGGTCTCCGAGTAATCCCGATGCTGCGAAATCTCGCGGCCCAGGAAGATCTGCTCTTCTTTCTTGCCGAAGCTCATCGGTCCGAGTTCGCTCATGCCCCACTCGCAGACCATCTTCCGAGCCATGTCCGTCGCGCGCTCGATATCGTTGCCGGCGCCCGTCGTCATCTGCTTCATGAAGATCTCCTCGGCGATGCGTCCACCCATCAGGATGGCCAGCTGCGCTTCGAGGTAGTCCTTGTTGTAGGAGTGCTTGTCATCGAGCGGCAACTGCATGGTCAGACCCAACGCCATCCCGCGGGGGATGATCGTCACTTTGTGCAGTGGATCGGCATCGGGAATGAGAACCGCAACCAGAGCATGACCCGCCTCGTGGTACGCCGTGTTCTTCTTCTCTTCTTCCGACAGCATCATGGACTTGCGTTCCGCGCCCATAATCACGCGGTCCTTAGCTAACTCAAAGTCAAGCTGGGTAACCACCTTCCGATTCTGCCGAGCAGCGACCAGCGCCGCTTCGTTGACGAGGTTTGAAAGATCCGCACCGGCAAATCCCGGAGTCCCACGGGCCAGAACCATCAGGTCGACGTCGTCGCCCAGCGGAACTTTCTTCGTGTGCACCCGAAGGATCTGCTCCCGGCCCTTGACGTCCGGACGGCCCACCACCACTCGCCGATCGAAACGACCCGGCCGCAACAGCGCCGGATCCAGCACGTCGGGACGGTTGGTCGCGGCTACGAGAATCACGCCTTCGTTCGACTCAAAGCCGTCCATCTCTACGAGCAACTGGTTCAGAGTCTGCTCGCGCTCGTCGTGACCGCCGCCCAAGCCCGCACCACGGTGCCGGCCGACGGCGTCGATTTCGTCGATGAAGATTATACACGGAGCATTCTTCTTGCCCTGCTCAAACAGGTCCCGCACGCGGCTGGCGCCCACGCCCACAAACATCTCCACGAAGTCCGAACCAGAAATCGAGAAGAACGGAACGTTCGCCTCGCCAGCAATCGCCCGCGCCAACAACGTTTTCCCGGTTCCGGGAGGGCCGACGAGCAGCACGCCCTTCGGAATCCTTCCACCCAACTTCTGGAACTTTTGCGGCTCGCGCAGGAATTCGATGATCTCGCCCAACTCCTCTTTGGCCTCTTCGACGCCAGCAACGTCTTTAAACGTCACTTTCTTCTGCTGCGAAGAGTGCAGACGAGCCCGGCTCTTACCAAAGCTCAGAGCCTTGTTCCCGCCGCTCTGCATCTGGCGCATCATGAAGATCCACAACGCCAGCAAGAGTACAAACGGAATCGCATTCACAAGCAACGAAACCAAGGTTCCATTGGTTGATTCCTGCATTTCCATCGAGACATTCTTCTCGCGCAGGATCTTGTACACTTCCGGATAGTTCGCAGGAATCAGGGTCCGCAACGGGCCCTGCGAGTCGTCCACGAACTGACCCTTCACTTCCGTGCCGCTGATCTTGACTGACTTAACACGTCCCGCCTCCACTTCCGAGAGGAATTGCGAGAACGCTAGATTGACTTCGGGTTTGCCTTTACCCCGGCCCACTACCGTGTAGAGAATCACGGCTAGGCAGATGATAACGACCCAGAAGATCAGCTTGTTTACGTTAGATGTCATTGCTTCCTCAATATACAGGACGTCGAGGATGAAGAGATTGATTCATCGAGTCCGGAAATCTGCGCCGAGAAACGCAAAATGTTCCTACTATCAACGCTCGCCGCGAATTTCTGATCCGCGCCGAAGCGATGCGCCCATACGATACTCACTCCATCCGTAATAATCGGCCAATTCTTTCTTTCCCATAAGGGTATACGAGCAGATTGAAGCAACTTCTTCAAAAGAATCGGCTCTTTTCGCCCTGCCGGTTGGAAACGATCGCCGGGTTGCCACACGCGAACACGCAACTCACCCTGCAGCCTTTCCTCGTCAAGCTCCAGTACTACCTCTTCAGTATATCGGTATTCCGGAGCGCCTGGACGCGCGAGCCGCACCGAGTCAAAGGACCTGACCGCCGTCACTCCAGGCAGTGTTACCGAACCCTCGCCGGCGGTCTGCAGTACCAGTCGCTCAAGCTGCTCCACGTGCTGGGTTTCAATTCGGTTTAGCCCCCCTTTAACTAAGCTGATCCAGTCGCGGAGTGTTCGTCGCCGGAGAGCCGGGTGGAGACTTCGGAGAAAGTTTACATCCCGCACCGGTCCGCCGGTTGGTATCTGTTCCTGCCAGTACCGTTCTTCGAGTCCGGCGATGGCGGCAAGGCGGACGAGATGCCCTTCGACGGCCGGCGACAGGTCTCGCAGGAGCGGCAGCAGTTCTTTGCGGACCCGATTGCGAAGGAACCGCGGGTCGTCGTTCGAGGCGTCCTCCCTCCAGGCAAGTCCCTGACGGCGAAGGTATTCGCGCACCGCCTCCCTCGATACTCCGAGCAGCGGCCGAACCAGGCCCGACTTCGTTCGGGGCAGGACGCCGCGGAGACCGGTTGGTCCCGTACCGCGGAGCAGGCGGAGCAGAACGGTCTCGGCTTGGTCGGAGGCGGTATGCCCGGTAGCGACCCAGTCGACGACACCGGCGGCGCGCCATTGGCTGAAGAGCCGGAGCCGGGCTCGACGGCAGGATTGTTCCAGGTTTCCCTCCACCACTCCACCCTCCGCCACATAGCAGGGGAGATCGCCGGCCAGGCAACGGACGAACTCCTCGTCGGCGTCGGAGGCGGCTCCGCGGAGGCCATGATTCACATGAAGGACAATCAGCGGGCCATCGTGCAACGATCGCAAAGCGTGGAGGAGAAATACGCTGTCCGCGCCTCCCGAGACGGCTACGCCGAGCTTGACGCCGGAAATGCCCAGCCGGTTCAGCGCCGCTGCGACCTCGTCGAGCACCTTAGTCGCTAACTGTCAGAGTTGGGCCGCCGCCCACGCCGCGGGCGGCCAACCGCTCGACGACACGCTCAGCGAGTTCGACGAACGGCGCACCTTTGCCGGCGGGGTCGAGGGCGACGGGACGACCGCTGTCGCCGCCGATCCGGAAGTTGGGATCTAGCGGCAAGGAACCCAAAAACGGTACGCTCATGGCATTGGCCGTGCGTTCGCCGCCGCCATGGCCGAAGACATCAATGCGCTCTCCGGAGCCGGGGGCAATGAGGTAACTCATGTTTTCGACCAAGCCAAGGACGGGGACGCGGACGTTCTGGAACATCAAGACGGCCTTGCGGGCGTCTTCGAGCGAAACCTCGGAAGGGGTCGTAACGACGACGGCGCCGGTGACAGTAGTCGTTTGCATCAGCGAGAGTTGCACGTCGCCGGTTCCGGGCGGGAGATCAATGAGGAGATAGTCGAGGGTTCCCCAGTCCACACCGCGGAGAAACTGCTGGATTACGGAGTGCAACATCGGGCCGCGCCAGACAAGGGGCTTATCGCCGGGGCTCAAAAACCCCATGGAGATGAGCTTCACTTCGTGCTTCACCAGCGGCTGGATGCGCTCTCCGATCGCGTGGGGCGCTTCGCGAATCCCCATCATCAGCGGCACATTCGGACCGTAGACGTCAGCGTCGATCAATCCAACGCGATATCCCAAACCGGCGAGGGCAATCGCCAGGTTTACCGAAACCGTGGTCTTTCCGACGCCACCTTTTCCTGACCCGACGGCGATGATCTGTTTCACGCCCTCGATCGCTGTCGTCTTTAGTTCTGTCTGTTGAGGACCCATTGCTTACTCCATCCTACCAACGGTGCCCCGGACGCGACGCAGATTTCCATGGGCGTCATAGGAAGCTTCGCCTCGCGCGACCACCCGGCCCGGACGTCCGCTGCCAGGAACGAGTTCGAGAACGATCTCGTAGGGCTGGCCGGAACGAAGGAGTTCGCGCAGGGCCTCCTCCCCACGGGCGTAGCTTTCAGCCGTGAACATGGCCCGGCGCTGTTCGCGGGGCGGCACCGGCAGGGTGGGATCGACGCCGAAGATCCGATAGAGTTCCTCCGACCAGTGCAGTTCATCGGTGGCGGGGTTCCACGCCCAACTGCCCACGCCGGACAGCCGTTGCGCCTCCCGCAGTTCGCCCTCCCGATCGCGCAGCGCGTCCTCGGCCCGCTTGTTATCGGTAATGTCGACAAACGTGACGACGACCCCAAAGGGGTTCTCCAGAGGCTCGGCGTTGATGGAAAGCCAAGTCAGATCGCCATCGGGCCGGGGCAGGCCCATCCGCACATTTTTGACCGAGCGCCGGGTTCGCAGCACCTGCATGGACGGGTGATCAATACCGGGAAAGGGCGAGCCGTCCTCCCGGATGGCGCGCCACTCCGGATCGTTGGAGCCACGAGAGGTGAGCTGGTCGGCGGTCAACCCGAGGATACGGCAGGCGCTGGCGTTACAAGCCACAATCTCGCCCTTTTCGTTCTGCACGGTGACACCCTCCGACATGGCGGCCAGAACGGTCCGGTATCGTTCTTCGGTGCGCTGCCGTTCGGTGATGTCGTGCAGGGAGAGGATGGCCCCGAGCTTCTCGCCCGTCTTGCTGAAAACCGGCTGCCCGTTGGCAAGGACCACCCGGCCGCCAATGTTGAGTTCGGTGCCGCGCACGCGCTCTCCCGCCAAGGTTCGGGCGAGCGGAACCTGGGCCGGCGTCGCACCAATAGCCTGCGCCGAGCGATTGAGCCGAACGGCGCCGCCGGCCGCGTCACAGGGTAGAATCCCCTCCTGGAGGCATTCGAGCGCGACGGCATTGAACTCCTGTTCTTTCCGGAGCGCCAATTCGGCCGCCTGCCGAGCGCGGATGCTTTTCCAACCCATAACGATCAGGCCCAGAGCGAGCAGACTGACCACGGCGGTGAGCAGGCTGGCCAACCGGGCGGCTTCGCGGCCTTCCGCAACTTTGGCCTCCACCTGTGCGTTTTCCTCGTCCTTCAGCCAGTCGATTAAATTCAACGTCTCGATCATCAGCTTGAGACGAACGCTCTCCTGAATCGCTTCGCTGGCCGCGGAGGCACCTTTGTCCCGTTTGGCGCCGACAACTTCGTCCGCCGAATTGAGCAGGCGGTTAACATTCCCCTCCAATCGCTCGATGATTTGCAGCTCCCGTGGATTGGTCTTGGCCAGGGCGCGCAAAGATTGAAGGCCGGAGCGTGCCTGATTGGCCCCGGCCTTCACCTGCTCGAGAAAGCGATCGTCTCCTGTGGCGGCATAACCACGAGAAGCCGATTCGACTTCGCGGAGCGCGGTGAGGCTCGATTCAGTCACGTCCACAACGACGCTGGTTTGCGCCAGACGGCGATCGATGTTGGCGAGCGATTGGACGGTCGCATACTGCGAACCTGCCGCCACCAGCAGGGCCGCGGCGGCGACACCGAAGCCGACGAGACCCTTCATGGAGCGGTGATGGTGTCCCAATGCGCGGCGGCCCGCTCGCGGAGTGCGGTGCGATCCCGGTCTAAGAGATAGCGGTTTGAGATCAACCCAGCAAGGACGGCATCCACTTTGCGGAGGTAATCGTCCTTGCTCGGGTAGCGCTCTTCGATCGACGGGCGCGGATCTTTCTTCGCTTCGCGCTCGGCTTTGGTCCGGGCGAAGGGATGAAAGCCACCGGTCATACTCTGCATTTCGGTGGGCGCGCCGGTCGCTGGATCGCGGAGATTCCAACCGGGGAGAGTTCCAAGCGGCACCGCGACGTCGGGAGCGCGAAGACCAGCCACTTCGTTGCCGTCCGCATCGACCGCGGGGACGAGCGCCGGATAGGGCTTGCCAGTCTTGGGCGGATCAAAAGCAATGACTCCGTCGTGCTTGAAGTCGGGTCCGTAGTCCACACGCCAGGCCTGGTGGGGGGCACGTGGTAAACGAACGCCAGGAACTTTAGGGAAATTCAGAACCGTTGGCGCGACGAGCTGCTGTTGGTCGATCCGCGGATAGCTGGAAGGGGGCGGAGCCTCATTGGAGACGACCCACTTGGTAAACGCCGCGAGAAGACCGCGCATGAGAAAGCGATAGTCGTTGGGGTTAGCTGCGTAGAGCGTTTCGGGTGTCTTGGCGGCGGGCCAGCGGCCCGGGCCGTGCTGCGTGCCGGTCAGGTAGTAAACGCGGGAATGGCCGGAGATGCCATCATCCTTTTTGCCATCGAGGGAGGTGTGGATGAGCGACGCGGCGCGGCCCCAGTACTCATAGGAGCCATTGGTGTAGAAGACGCGAGGCACCACGTTGTCTTCGATCGCCTTGCTGAGCAGGCCATCGTCCTCTTTCGTCTCCGGATCGAGCATGCGCAGGTCCGCGAACGGAAAGATATCGGAAGGGTAGAAGGTGTTGGTCATGCGATGACCGTCCCGGGAAGGCTGGGCGAAGCGATGGTTAAAGCTTCCGCGGCCGGCGCCGGCGACATGGGCCCAGACGCCGTCAAAGACACGGCGGCCGTTCTCATCGCGATTGAAGCCCATGTAGAGAAACGTCCGGAGGAATCTGCCGCTCTGCGAGGTGCCAAAGCCAATCGCATTCTTGAGGTAGCGACCCTGATCGCCCAACAGGACCGTGCTATCGGCCTTGCCCTTGAGGAAGGAGATGAGATCGCGGGTGGCGGCCATGCCGAGGCCAACAATGGCAGGATCCTTGGCGCGATAGATGACTTCGTAGAGTTTACCCGGAAGGAAGCCGCCGGTAAGGCCGACGCGGGTCTCGTCGACAAAGCGCCATTGGCTGCGGGGAATCACTCGGCGCGGCCCATCGGGAGCATCCCGGATGGTCATCTGGGTGGCAGGGTCCTCGGGGTTCGAGACCGGGTAGGCCTGCATGGTGCGGTCGCCCAAGGAGTAGACGTCGACTTTAGCGACGGGGACGTACTCGCTACGGACGATGCCGGTAGCTCCCTTGGCGCGAGGCACTTCGATGCGAAGAAGGTTCCCTTCTTTGGTTAGATCGAATTGCCAGCCGAGCCAGACCAGGGTGTAGCCCTGTTCGAGCAGATACTCGTCGCCGCGCTCAAACATGTTGAGCATGCCCTTTCCGCCGCGGTTCGATACCTCATAGAGGATGGTGCCGTTGCCTTTGGCGGGATCGCGGGGCTTGAGGACCTCTAAGTCGGAAGTGAACTCGACGAGGCCGTCGGCGTTGCGCGGCGCCATGCCGATATCGCGAATGATCTGGTTGGCGGGAAGCTTGGGATCGACCGCGAAGTGGACTTTGGCGGTGATCCGTTCGTAATTGCGCGGTGCGTCGGTTCGCTCGACCAGATAGACCTTCTTGACGGCCGCGGGTAACAGCGCGGCGCCCAAGAGAAACCCGGCGCAGACACGGAGGAGCATGAAAGCCATTAAAACACGCGGCGATGTCAGGCGAGGCTGAAGTTGGCTTTGGGGCGGAGATCCAATCCCGCGGTGTGGCCGGCGCGGAGGCGGGGGTAGGCAGCGGCGGCGATCATGGCGGCGTTGTCGGTGGAGAGTTTGGGCGTAGGGAAGGAAATGCTGTAGGGCAGGCGGCGGGCGGCGGCGCGGAGACCCGCATTGCAGGCTACGCCGCCGGAAACGATGACGTTGGTCAGGTCGAGATCCTCGGCGAAGACGCGGACGCGGGAGAGGAGCTCGTCGATCACCGTGGCCTGAAAGGAAGCGATGAGGTCGAGGGTGGCTTTCGGCGTGGCGGCCAGGAGTTGATCGAGAGACGGGCGGACGAGGGCGCGGCGGGCGGCGATCTCGGCCTGCATGTCGCGGGACTCGGTCCAGCGAAGGACGGCGGTTTTAATGCCAGAGAAGCTGAGGTCGAGCGAGTTGCCGCTCATTTTGGCGCGCGTAAATTTAACCGCCTTGGGGTTCCCGTAGGGCGCGAGCTGATCGAGGATAGGGCCGCCGGGATAAGCGAAACCGAGAAGCTTGGCGACTTTGTCGTAGGCCTCGCCCGCCGCGTCGTCGCGGGTGCGGCTGAGGAGTTCGTACCGGAAGTTCGCTTCACAACGGTAGAAATGAGTATGGCCGCCGCTGACAATGAGGGCGAGGGCCGGCAGCTCCGTCTCCGGGTGTTCGAGGAGCACGGCGTGGATGTGCCCTTCGAGGTGATTGACCGGGATGAGCGGGAGCCCGCGGGCCATGGCGAAGGCCTTGGCGAAGGTGATGCCGACGAGCAGCGAGCCGACCAGGCCGGGGCCCTGCGTGACGGCGACGGCGTCAATCGATACGTTGGCCTGGGCGAGCGCTTGCTCGACGACCGGTACGATGGCGCGGAGGTGTTCACGGGAGGCGAGCTCCGGCACGACGCCCCCGTAGCGCTCATGGGTTTCGACTTGCGAGGCAACGACGGACGACAACACCGTGCGGCCATCCGAGACGACGGCGGCCGCGGTTTCGTCGCACGACGACTCCAGACCTAAAATATTCATTTGGACCTATCTACCTTTCATTATGAGTTGCCGGACGAGTTGATCGCCCAGGCGCCGCTGGCCGAACGCGACGGAGCACGGATGCTGGTGATTGACCGGAAGGCCGGAACATGGGCCGACCGGACATTTCGCGATCTGCCGGGTTACCTGCGGCCGACCGATTGCCTGGTGCTGAACGAGTCGAAGGTGTTCCCCTCACGACTGATTGGGCACCGACCGGGACGGACGGGGCGCGTGGAGGTGTTTCTCGTCGAGCCCGTTTCGGCCGACGAGCGGCGGTGGCGGGCGCTGGTGCGGCCCGGAAAGAAGTTGCCGGTGGGCGAGCGGATTGAGTTTAGCGCGCGGTTCAGCGCGACGGTGCTCGAGCGGGAGGAGCACGGGGAGCGAATTCTGGAACTGCAGGCGGAGGACGTCTGGGACGCAATTCAGGCTGAGGGCCATGTGCCGTTGCCTCCCTATATTGGACGAGGGGATTCGGCGGAGGATCGGGAGCGGTACCAAACGGTGTTTGCGCGAGAGCGGGGGAGCGTGGCCGCGCCGACAGCAGGGCTGCACTTCACGCCGCGAGTACTCGCGGAGATTCCGGCGCAGGTGGCGCGAATCACCCTGCACGTCGGCCTGGGGACGTTTCAGCCGCTGCACTCGACGACCGTCGAAGAGAACAAGCTGCACAAGGAACGGTTCTTTGTGAGCGAAGAGGCGCGGGCAAAGATCAGCGCGGCCGAGCGGGTGGTGGCGGCGGGGACAACATCAGTGCGGACGCTCGAATCGATGGACGATAGGCAGGGCGAGACCGACATTTTCATCTACCCCGGCTACACGTTCCGGCGGGTGGGCGCGATGCTGACGAACTTCCACTTGCCGGCTTCGAGCCTGATGCTGCTGGTGTGTGCCTTTGGCGGGACCGAGCTGATGATGGACGCCTATCGCCATGCGGTAAAGGAGCGCTACCGTTTCTTCAGCTACGGAGACTGTATGTTGATTCTATGATCTCGTGGTTGTTCTCCGATCCCTTGCCCGTGGGTACCCCGGCGCCAGACTTTACCTTGCAGACCGAAAAGGGGAAAACCGTCACGCTGTCGAAGCTGCGGGGACAAGAGGTGCTGCTGGTCTGGTACCCCGGCGACGACACGATGATCTGCACCAAGCAGCTTTGCGAGATTCGCGATTCCTGGGCGGCTTTTGCGGGGATGGCCGTTTTCGGCGTGAACCCGCAGGGCGCCGAGAGCCACGAGAAGTTCGTGGCCAAGCACAAGTTTCCATTTCCGCTCTTGATGGACCCGGGGCAGAAAGTGGGCCAGCTTTACCACACGCACGGATTGGTGGCGAAGCGAACGGTGTACCTGATTGGTGCCGACGGCACCATCCGCTATGGGAAGCGGGGAAAGCCCTCGGTGGAGGAGATACTCACCCACCGGCAGGGTGGCCATGGGGGTTAGTCCGTGGACACCGCCGTGCGGGGCTCGGGGGAGATGGGGGAACTGGAGACACACGCGGCCCCGGCAGCTCTCCGCGCAAGGGGCGCTGGGCAAGCTGCTGGGGGGCCGGGTCAACACCCACCGGCATGGGTGGCCATGGGGGTTAGGCCGTGGCCACCACCGTGCGGGGCTCGGGGGAGATGGGCATCGCCTGCGGGCCGAAGCGGACGCTGACGAGTTGCGATACACCGGGTTCCTGCATGGTGACGCCGTAGAGCGTTTGGGCGGCTTCCATGGTGCGCTTGTGGTGGGTGATGACGACGAACTGCGTTTCGAGCGACATCTCCTTGATCAAGCGGGCGAGGCGGACGGTGTTGGATTCATCGAGCGGTGCATCGACTTCGTCGAGGACGCAGAACGGGCTTGGCTGGTACTTGAAGATGGCCATCAGCAGGGCCATCGCCGTTAGTGATTTCTCGCCGCCGGAGAGGAGCAGAACGTTCTGCAGACGCTTGCCGGGAGGCGAGGCGATGATCTCGATGCCGCTATCGCCGATGTTCGATTCATCGGTTAGGCGCATTTCGGCCGCACCACCGCCGAAAAGCGTTGTGAACATCTCTTTGAAATTGGCGTTGACGGCGTGGAAGGCTTCGGCGAAGCGCTTGCGGGACTCGACGTCGATATCCTGGATGGCCTTTTCCGTATCGCGGATGGAATCGAGCAGATCCTGGCGCTGATCGTTCAGGAACGTGTAGCGGGTCTCGGCCTCGCGATGCTCTTCAAGCGCTTGCGGGTTTACCGGGCCGAGCGCTTCGATGCGCTTGCGGACTTCCTGATATTTGCCTTCGATCTCGCCGAGGGCGATTTCGTCGAGTTCGGGATCTTCGGGCTTGGCGAGTTCGGCGAGGGGGAGCGAGAGTTCGTGCTGGCTCGTCTCTTCGAGGTGCTTCAGGTCTGAGTGCAGGCGGACGAGTTCGATCTCGATCTGCGTGCGGCGTTCCTGAGCAACTTGGGCCGCCGAGCGGAGCGCCTTTAGGCTCTCGTCGAGACCCGAGAGCTGGGCGCGCATCTCGTGGTCCTTGGCAGACTGGACGCGGACCTTGCCATCGAGGATCGCGATCTCTTCGGCGGAGCGGGCGACGAGCGCGTCGAGCTCCATATTGTCGTTGAGGAGGCGGGTACGGTTGAGGCTGAGCCGCTCCATCTCGCCGGCGACTTCCTGGCGGCGGCGGGTGAGTTCGTTGATTTGTGCTTCCAGGCGCTGCTGGGCGTTGAACTCCGCGCGGCGGCGTTCATCGAACGAGGTGAGCTCGATGCGCACGTGGGAGTGGTCTTCGGTTGCCTTCTGAACGGACTCGCGGAGGTACTCGAGCTGATTGCGGCCTTCTTCGAGTTTCGACTCCTGCTCCCGCCGGGCCGCTTCTTTGGTTTCGAGAAGCGCTTGGCGCTCCTCACGTTGCGTGGCGGCACGGTCGAGGTCGCGGCCGAGACGGTCAAGCTCCATCTTCGACGCCGAGAGGCGCTGGTTCGAGCGCGTGGTCTCTTCGCCGAGCTTGCGCATTTCGTGGTCGAGGGCGAGGGCTTCGCGCTCTTCCTTTTGCTGCTTCTGGCGAAGCATCTCCTGCTCTTCGAGCAATCCGGCGATTTGCCGTTCGAGCTCGTCGATCTGGCTGGTGGCGCCTTCGAACTGCCGCTGGCGCTGGGTGACGAGGCCGGTGAGTTCGCGGAGTTCGCGCTTGAGCGCGAGCGGACCGGAGCCGGTTTTGCGGCCGCCGGAGACGGCATGGCCGTGATAGCAGACGCCGTCGGGGAGCAGGAAGTAAACGTCGGGATACTGCAGGGCCAGGCGCTGGGCAGCGGCACGATCCTGGACGAGATAGCAACGGGCCAAACGGGGCAAGAGTTCTGCGGGAGCCTTGGTGAGCCCGTTGGTCAGGTTGAGCATCTCGCTCAGGCGGCCGACGATGCCGGTCTCCGGGCCGATGGCCGGCTCAACAGGCGGCGCGCTGGCGTAGCGGTCGTTTTCTTCGGGGTGGACGAGGAAGGTGGCGCGACCGTCGAAGTCGCTGCGCATGAAGTCGATGCCCTGCTCGGCTTGCTGCCAGTTCTTGACAACGACGTACTCGAGCTCGTCGTGGAGGAACTCTTCAGTAGCCTTTTCAAACGCGGGCTGTACATCGACGAAGTCGGCGAGGACACCCGCGGGCTTCAAGTCTTGCGCCTTGCCACGCTCAATGGCGGTGAAGAGCGCCTTGACCGATTCCGTTGTGTAGGCGCGGTGGGAGAGGATTTCCTGGAGCGAATCCTTGCGAGCCTTCAGGCGGCTGAGTTCGGCCCGGACCTGTTCGAGCTGGCGGCGGGTTTCGGCGATCTCACCCTTGCGGGCGGAGAGCTCTTCCTCAACGCGCTTCCGCTGGTCGGCGAGGGATTCGATCTCCGTTTGGCGGTTGGCGAGGCGCTGGGAGAGTTCGGCCTTCGTTTGCGCAATGCGGGCAAGATCGGCCTGCGCGGCCTCCGCTTCGCGATTGGCGCGAGCGCGGTCGCGCTCGTTTGAAGCCAGATACTCCTCCACCTGCGCGAGCTGATTCCGGAGGCTGGAGCTTTCGCCGAGGAGGCGGAGCACCTGCTGCCGCGCCGCCTCCATGCCTTGCTCTCGTCCCCGAAGTTGGCCCTGCAGTTGATCCCGTTCTTCGTTGCGGAGGCGAAGCCGCTCTCGCGCATCGTTGACTTGGCGTTCGAGCTCTTCGAGCTTCTGCCGGTGGGATTCAACCTCTGTCGTCAGGCCGGTGAGACGTTGCTCCACGGCTTCCGATTCTGATTCGCCTTGGTTCAGGCGCTGTTCGATGCCCGCGATCTGCTGGGACTGCGACGTCAGGCGGCCGCGGGCCCGTTCGGCCTCGAGATTGCGGTCGGCGAGTTCCTGGCGCTGGGCGGTAAGCTGCTCTTCTAGCGTGTAGCAGGCCTGCTGGAGTTCGCCGTGCTGGATCTCCTTTTCCTGCAGATCCTTGTGCAACTCTTCGTAGTGGCCGGTGGCTTGGCTGAGCTCGATGGCCGCTTTCGAAGCGTCGCTTTCGAGCTTCTTGAACTTGCCGGCGAGAGAGAGCCGCAGGTGGGAAACAAGCTCCTCGCGCAGCTCCTCATAGCGCTTGGCCTTGGCGGCCTGGCGCTTGAGCGAGTTCACTTGGCGGCCGACTTCTTCAAGGATGTCGAAGACGCGGGTGAGGTTTTGCTTCGCGCCTTCGAGCTTGGCTTCGGCGAGGCGGCGCTTGGTCTTGAACTTGGTGATGCCCGCGGCCTCTTCGATGACGGCGCGGCGGTCGGCGGGGCGGCTCGACAGGATCTGGCCGATGCGGCCCTGCTCGATGATCGCGTAGGACTCCGGGCCGAGGCCGGTGCCCATGAAGATGTCCTGGATGTCGCGGAGACGGGCGCTTTTGCCGTCGATCAGGTATTCGCTGTCGCCGGAGCGGAACAGGCGGCGGGTGATAGTGAGTTCGCGGCGCTTTTCCGGCTGCGAGATGACGGCGTCGACCGAGGGAAGCACCACTTCGCCGGCCGAGGGATCGAAGAGGGTGAGCGTGACGCTGGCCATGCCCATCGGCTTGCGGTCGCGGGTGCCGGCGAAGATGACATCTTCCATCCGGGCGCCACGCAGGCTTTTGGCCGACTGTTCGCCGAGAACCCAGTTAATCGCGTCGCTCAGGTTCGACTTGCCGCATCCGTTGGGGCCGACGACGGCGGCGATGCCGGAGCCGTTGAACCGCATTTCCGTCTTGTCTGCAAAGGACTTGAAGCCTTGGAGTTCGACGCGTTTGAGTTTGAGCAACGGATTATCCCCTACCGGAAAAAATGGATCTTCACCGCGATAGTCGTATCGCGGCGCTCGGGGGGGATACCAGTAGAGTACAGGGCGGAAGAGGAGATTGCAAGCACAATCACCGCAGCCGGCTGGGGTGGTCCGTAAATTTCGTCTATATATTGTGGGCCAGTGGTGGAAGCAACCTTTTTCAAGGCCTTCCGATAACCCGGATCGTGCGGCTGCTTATCGTAACCTTAATCCTTTCTTCGTTGGTTTGGGGGGAGCCCTACGCGGATCCGCAGGGGCGCTTCCGGTTGGAGATGCCGGCCGGGTGGGCCGCGAGCGGCGCCTATCTCGTATCCGGGAAGGCATATGCCTTGCCGATGGTGGTAGCGCGGGATGGGGTGGAGGCGATGGTGGCGCAGTTTGGGAAGCAGTGGAAGGAGTACCGGCGAGTAGGAAACCTCTCGTATGCGGGGATCAATCCCAGTGGGGTTTCGGCGATGGTGCAGGTATACGCACGACCCTTGGGGGCCGAGGCCTTGGTGCTTCTCGTCTCTGCGCCGGCCGCGGAGTGGGCGGGTCGACAGGCGGAGTTTGGGCTGATGAACGAGAGTCTGCAGCCGAACGTGGCGGCCAGGACGGCTTCCGCGAACCTGGCGCAGGCTTACAAAGTGCCAGCGCCAGGCGGGGGATCGGCACGGGGGCGCGTGCGAGCGTTTCTGCCGGCCTTGGCGCGGCAGTTCGACGGGCCGGTGCGGGTGGTAAGTGCATTGGGGGATGGACGCGATACGGAGTTGCAGGCGTTCTTCCGGGCAACGCGGGGGAACGTGCCGGTGCGAGGATGGCTGGGGCTCAGCGGGGAGCAGATTGCAGTCGCCTACGACGAGGCGTCGCAATTCGGACGCAGCTTTCCCCGAATGGCGGCGGGATTGGGAGTAGGGGCGGCGGCGCCGGCAACGACTGCGGCCCCTCCTGCACAGGTGCCGCTCCAGCGGGTCGCGTTTCCCGATGGCAGCGGGAGCATTGGGGTGCCTCCGGGTTGGCGGTTTGTAGACGCACAGAAGGGAGTGGTCGACGTAGCGGGGCCGAACGGCGCCGTGGCGGGCTTTGGGTATTATCAGCAGGTTCCGTTGACGTGGTTTGGACCGCGGCCGAATCTTCCGGGGCATATGGTGGGGCCGATACGGGAGCCGGCGACGGCGCTGCGGAATTACTATGACTCGGTCTTTCAGGGGGCCTTATCGAGCGGGCGGGGGACCTATCGTGTGGTTGAAGGGACGCCAGTGGCTCCGTTGACGGCAGGTGCGCAGACGGCGTTGTTGCTCGTGGAGGTGAACATTCCGCCGCACCGGGCACGGTCGTTGGCGTTGGTCTCCGTAGCGCCGGTGAACAATGAGCTTTGGTTGTTCTATCTTTCGCAGGTCGCGGCACCGGCGACAGACTTTGCGGCCCAGTTGCCGGGGATGCTGCAGATGTGGGGCTCGTGGAGTTTGAACCCGGCGATGCTGCAGGAGCGGATGAACAGCGCACTGCGGACGATGCGGGAGACCAGCGAGATTCTGCAAGGGATCAACCGGAATCAGCAACGGGCCGGGGAACGGGGGAATCTGGCATGGAGCCAGACCATCCGAGGGGTCCAGACGGTGGAAGATACGGCGACCGGGTGGCGAGGCGATGTCGACATGCATCTAGCGGAGCGGATCGTGCAAGGACTGAACGAGCAGGGGTATAGTTACCGCATTGTGCCGGTTCCGGAGTTAGTTCCTTAAACTATGGCGTCTGATAACTGGAAGAAGGCCGAAGAGCTGTTTCATGATGTGATTGCGCTGCCGCCAGAAGAGCGGCCGGGGCGATTGGCCGGCGCCGACGAGGCGCTGCGGGCGGAGGTGCTTTCGCTGGTGCAGGCGTTTGAAGTGGCCTCGGTGCAGAAGCCGCCGCGGCCGGCGTCGACGCCCGAGACAGCGTCGGAATGGGTGGGACCGTACCGATTGGAGCGGGAGTTGGGCGAAGGGGGCATGGGCACCGTGTACCTGGCGTCGCGGGCCGATCAGCAGTTCGATAAGAAGGTGGCGATCAAGGTGATCCGCGGCGGGCCGGGGTCGCAAGCGCTGATTGAACGCTTCTATCGGGAACGGCAGATTCTGGCCGGGATGGAGCATCCGAACATCGCCCGGCTGATTGATGGCGGCCTGCTGCCGGACGGCCGGCCGTACCTTGTGATGGATTACGTCGAAGGAACGCGGCTCGATAAACACTGCGATGCGGAAAAGTTGGGGATTCGGGCGCGATTGGAAATTTTCCTGAAGGTGTGCGATGCGGTGAGCTATGCGCATCGCAGTTTGGTGATCCATCGGGATTTGAAGCCGAACAACATCCTGGTGACGGCTCAGGGAGAGCCGAAGCTTTTGGACTTCGGCATTGCGACGGCGATGCGATCAGCGGCGGACGGAGTGGACCTGACCATGACCTCGGGGCTGTTTCTAACGCCGCTGTATGCAAGCCCGGAGATGATCCAAGGGGCCCGGGTTTCCGTCAGTTCGGATGTCTATTCGCTGGGGGTCATCCTGTACGAGTTGTTGTGCGGACGGTCTCCGTATGAGCCACACACATTGAGCCCCGCGTTTCTGATCCACGCGATTACGACCGCGGATCCGAACTTCCCATCGAGCCCCGGAGCGCCGAGTGAGCCGGGGAACCGGAGCCCGGAGGAGTTGGCGGCGCTCCGGGGGGAGACCCCGGCAAGCCTGGCGGCGAAGCTGCGGGGAGAGCTCGACAGCATTGTCTTGAAGGCGCTGGCAAAATCGACCGAAGAGCGATACGCCTCCGTGGAGCAACTGGCCGATGACCTCGGCCGGCACCTGAGCGGAGAGCCGGTGCTGGCCATTCGCGCGGGGAACTGGTACCGGGCGCGGAAGTTTCTCAAGCGGCACCGGGGGGCCGTGGCGGCAGCCGCTGCGTTTGTCGTGCTGCTTCTGGGCGGCGTGGCCTCGACAACCTGGCAGGCAAGAGTGGCCGAGCGGCGGTTCAACGAGACGCGGCAGTTGGCCAGGTATCTGCTGTTTGATCTCTACAATTCCGTGCAGAAGCTGCCGGGGTCCACGCCGGTACAAGCCCAGATTGCCCAGGAATCGCTGGGATATCTGGACCGGCTCAGCGCGAGCCGGAGCGGGGATCGGGATCTGCAGCACGAGTTGGCGGAGGGGTATCTACGGGCCGGGAACGTCTTGGGGAATCCGTTTGCGCCGAACTTGGGGAAGCGGGATGAGGCGGCCGCCAGCTACCGGAAGGCCCTCACGCTGGTGGAGCCGTTGCTCCCGGAGCGGCGGGCGGCATTGACGCACGCACGGGTTCGTTTGCAACTTGGGGGTCTACTGACGTTCGCGGCGCAAACCGAGCGGGAAGGGAAAGGCATGACGCGGCAGGCCGTTCAACAACTGGACCAACTCTTGCGCGCGACGCCGGACGAGGAGGAGCTGCGGGTGGAGGTGGGGTCGGCGCATCAGATGTTGGCGCGGCAGTTGAGTCAGTCGGGGGGCTGGGTCTCGAACGAAGCGGCGCCGGAGGTTCGCGAACACCTAGAGCGGGCGCGGGAACTCTTTTTAGCAGGGAAACAGGATGCGCGGATGCTGAAGCATTTGGCTCTGAATCACAATATCCGCGCCCTGATGCTTTCGAGCAAAAACCCGTCCGCATCGTTAGCCGAGTACACCAAAGCACTTGGCTACTTGGATCAGATTGGCCCTGAGCAAACGGATACAGAGATCCGGCGGCTGCGGGCGAGCTGTCTGCTGAACCGGGGATGGGACCAGGGCCAGCTTTCGGATTTCGATCCGGCAATCCGGGACATCGAGGCTGGCAAGGAGATCATCGTCAGCATCGCTAACGCCGATCCGCAGAACATGGCGGCCGCGTATCACTGCACGAACGCCTTCCGGAACTTGGGAATCGTGAACAACTACGCCGGCCGGAAGGAGGCGGCGCTAGCGAGCTTCCGGCAGGCGGTGGCTTACTTCGACAAGCTCATCGTGGGGGAACCGCTGAATACGCATCACCCGCTGCATCGCGCCGAGGCGCTGATCCGGATCAGCGATCTGCTGGTGCAGTTAGGCCGGGGAGCCGAGGCTGTCGGTCCGGCGAAAGAGGGACTCGGCTACCTGACGAAATTGGCGGACTCGCCATCGGCAACCGGGAGCCAGTTGCTGGACGCCACACGGTGGTTGCTGAATACGGAAGTAAAGGCGTTGCGCGATCCGCAGCGGGCTCTGCGCTACGTGCAGAGGACGGATGCGAAGACCGCCGGGCGGGACGAATATCTGGCGGAAGCGCTCTATAGCACCGGCGACGCCGCGGGGGCGGTGGCGGCGATTGACCGCATGATCGCGGCTATGCCGCCGATGGCGCCGGGCGAGAAACCCTCTCGGAACCGGCAGATTTTCACGGAGTCGCGGCAACGGTACGCAGCCGGGCTCACATCTTCCAAAACACGACCGCCACAGTGACCGCGGCGGCAAGAAGTGCGAAGACGGTCCTCTCCGTCGTGGTGATCGTCGCCCAGAACGAGGGCGGGGCGGGTACGGCCTGGCCGAGAGGCAGAAAGGTCAGATTGTAGCCGGGGAGCTGAACCACGTCGCCCAGTTGGAGCGGCTGCCAGAAACCGGTGGCAATCGGCGCGCCGTTCACAGCGGTTCCATTGGCGCTGAGGTTCCAGAGGGAAAGCTGTCCGCCGGCGAGAGCGAGAATCAAATGCTCGCGGGAAATCTGCGGGCCCTCCAGGAGAATGGGGCTGTCGGGACCACGGCCCAGGGTGAGGCGCTCCCCGATCGGAACGCGGAGCACTTGGTGGCCTCCGGTGGCCAGCGTCTCAATCGAAATCTCGAGTTCCACGCTACTCCTCGGTCCGCTGCAAGTAGCGGCTCAGACGGCTTTGCAGGTACGGGTCCTCAGCCAGCTGCGTGCGCAGCGCCTGGCGCGCTTCGTCCGGCAACCCTCCGATGCGCTCAGCCGCGCGATCCAGCAGTTCGTCCAGGACAGCGCCCGGCTCACGCGCCGCGGGCTTGGCCGCTGTCGCTTCCGCTTTCGCGGCAAACACCTTTCCGGTGCCGTTGGTCTCGGCGGGGCCGGTGGTTGGCGGCGTTAGGGGATTGAGGCGCTTGATGTCCATACTCTTTATCCTCGCTCGACCATCGCCAACAGTTCCATCATGCCGCGTGCGAACTTACCGGTCTCGCCGCGGGGATCGAGAGCGAGGGCACGTTGCAGGTGCTCGCGCGCTTCCTTGGATTGCCGCAGAAACACGTGCGCTTCGCCGAGATGAGAGTGCGCGTAGGCGCTTTGCGGATTCTTCTCGATCGCTTGGCGGTAGTGCTTGATGGCTCCGGGAAGGTCGCCAGCTTCAAAGCGAAGGGTACCGAGGGCCACGTCCGGCACCTCGCTCGACGGGAGCAGTTCCCGGACGCCCCGGAATACCGTTTCCGCTTCCTTGAACTCGTGCGCGTCGCGGTAGACCATCCCGGCCTCCATCAGGAACGCAATCTCGTCGATAGGCGCTTGCAGCTTATGGCGCATGGTTAGCTCTTCATGTTCCGGATGGCCGACATGGAGGCGTCGTGCCGGTTCTTGAGGATGGTGGAGGCGAGTTCAAAGGCACGCATCTCCATCGTCATCTGTTGCTGGTACTGCAGGAACTGC
Source organism: Acidobacteria bacterium Ga0077553 (assembly GCA_001464575.1). GTDB lineage: Bacteria > Acidobacteriota > Terriglobia > Bryobacterales > Bryobacteraceae. The sequence goes on from LNFE01000190.1 coordinate 23,100, forward strand.
GAGGCATCCGGGCCGAGCATGGTGCCTTTCAGATTGAACCCGTTCATGCCGCTCGCACCGCCGAGGATACCGCCGACCACGGGGCCAACGCCAGGGAAAACGAACCCGGCCGCCGCGCCGGCCACCTTGCCGATGGTGCTGAAAACGGCGCCAATTTTACTGGGCTTTTTAGCAATTTCCGGCTCGGTCTCGCCGGGCTGTTGGGTGGGTCCGTTGAGTTTATTGATGCTCATGGGAAATTATCGGGCCGCCGAAGCGGAAGTTGCCGCAGCATGACGAATCTCATCAATGCGATCGATCAGCTTGACGCCAAGTTCGTAAGCGGCAAGGGCAGTGGCTGCGCGCCGGGCGTCCGGATCCTTCGCCGCCGCAAGTTCGCGCAGCTTGGCCTGGCGGTCGGCGAGCCGCTGGCGGAAAGGCTCCAACTGGCCCTCGGCAAAGATTTTCTCGAGCTGCGGAAAGTTCTCCGGGGCGGGAACGGCAAAGACGGGTTGACTCATCGGATGCTCCTTTTGGCGGCCGCTGCCGCGTCAATAAACGCAAGGTGCTGGGGCCGGATCTGCGGACTGATCTGGTCGAAACTCAGCACGGTCAGGTCCGGGAAATGGCTGTGCAGGATCTGAAAGACAAAGGGTCGGATGTCCTTGTCGGTCAAGATGACGGGGCGCTGGGCGGTGGATGGCAGGTTGCCGATCACAGCTTGTACGGCAGCCCGAACCTGGCTGATCATTTCCGACTGCATATCGATCTTCTGCCCCGTGGCGCCATAGCGAATCGAGTTGCGAAACATCTCTTCGAACTCCGTATCGAGGCGATAAACATAGAGCGTCGACTTGCCTTCGGAGGCCTGGAAAGAAATGGGCCGCTTCAACCCGGCGCGCACATGTTCAACCAGTTCCACCGGGTCGCTGACGCCCCGGCCGACTTCGCCGAGCGACTGCAGGACGCTCTTCAGGTCGCGGATGGAGACACGTTCTTTGACGAGACTCCGCAGCACTTCGGTGAGGGTCTGGTAGGAGATAGGCTTGGGGGTCACCTCCTCAACAAGGCTCGGGAAGATCTCCTTCACTTTACTGGCCAGCCATTGGGTCTCCTGCACCCCAAGGAACTCCGCGGCATTCGACCGCAGGAAGTGCCCGAGATGAAGCAGCAGCACCTCATGAGGCTGCCACAGGGTGATTTTCAACGCCTGCACCCGTTCGGCGAGTTCGCGCGGAAGCCATAGGGCGGGGCGGCCGGTGGCCGGGTTGCGAGTCTCCTCCCCCTTTAGGCCGTAGATCGCGACATCGCGCTGGGCGGCCCCAACGAGTACCAGATCCGCACGGAGCTGGCCGGTGGCGGCGGGAATTTCGTTGAGGATCAGGTGATAGGCCCCAGGCGAACCGAGCGGCTTCGAGAACACTTTGATGGGCGGGTACGGCACGCCGGTTTCGTGATAGAGCGTGTTGCGAAGCTCGGCGAGCGTATTGGAGAAGGCCCTACCGGATTCCGTCGCCGGGTCGATTAAGGGGGCAAGGTCTTCGCCGACCACGAGCATAACCGGCGTGGTGGGCGAGAACTCCGGAGCCCGGCTTTCGAGCTCGGGCTTGGCGGCTTCCGCGGCGGTTTCCGTGAGTCCCTTACCGCGATAGATGCCGTAGCCCACCGCACCGGCCACGCCGGCCATCAGGAAGAAGGGAATCTTAGGCAGGCCCGGCGTTAGCGCGAGCAGCAGCAGCAAACCGGCCGTGATGGAGATGGCTTTCGGCTGCGCCAGAATCTGGCCACCGATCTCTTTGCCGAGATTGGTTTCCGGAGCGTCGGCGGCCACACGGGTGACGACCATGCCCGCGGAGATGGAGATGAGCAACGCCGGAATCTGGGAGACGAGGCCATTGCCGATGGTGAGGATGGAATAGGTTTCGAGCGCTTCCATGGCGCTCATGCCGTTCATAGCCACCCCAATGACAAGGCCGCCAACGATGTTGATTACGGTGATGACGATGCCCGCGATGGCGTCGCCCTTGACGAACTTCATGGCGCCGTCCATGGCGCCGTAGAATTGGCTCTCCCGGCCCAACGCCTCGCGGCGCTTCCGCGCTTGCTGGAAGTCGAGAATACCGGCCCGCAAGTCGGCGTCGATGCTCATCTGCTTGCCAGGCATGGCATCGAGAGTGAAGCGGGCCGCGACTTCGGCCACGCGCTCAGCGCCTTTGGTGATGACAATGAATTGAACGAGCGTGATGATCAGGAAGATCACGGCGCCGACGACGAAATTGCCCTGCACGACGAAATTGCCGAAGGAATAGATCACTTCGCCGGCATCGGCTTGCAGCAGGATGAGACGCGTGGCGGAGATGTCGAGCGAAAGGCGATAAAGAGTCGTGATCAGCAGAAGAGTGGGGTAGGAGGCGATCTGCGTGGCATCGGCGATGTAGATCGACACCATCAGCAGCGTCACGGCGGCGGTGATATTAACGGTCAGCAGGACGTCCAACACAAACGTGGGCAGCGGCACGATCATCATGCCGACCATGCAGGCGATAGCCAGAACGAGCAGCAGGTCGCTGTAGCGGGTGATGACAGCCGTCAGTTGGCCCGCGGCTACTTCCCGGCGGAGTTCGTCAAATTGCAGTTTGAGTTTGGGAATCATGACGGAAGCAAGGCGGAAAGACCATGGCCAATACCGGTGAGGATCACCGCGGCTCGCACGGAACCGGGGTGCGAAGCATGTTCAGGGTTCTCGACAACCGCTTTCAAAATCTCGAGCGCGGCCAGGAGTTGATCCCTTCGAATGAGGCATTCCGCGAGGTTGACTTGAATGCTGGGATCCGTGGGATCGGCGGCGACAGCCTTGCGGAGATGACCTTCGGCGGCCTCCAACTTGCCTTCCTCCATGGCCGCGAGACCCAAGCCGGCATGACCCCAAGGAACCCCGGCGTCGAGGGCGACAATGCCGCGATACAGGGTTTCGGCGTCATCCCGGCGGCCCTGACGCCAGAGGTCGTAAGCCCGCGAAGCCATGAACATGAGTTCGGAGAGGGGGACGCCCATCGCTTCCCGCAACGGCGTATCCCCGGAAAGCAGCTTGCGCGCTGCCTCCGGGGTGAGTTGTGTTTCCCAGCTTGCACTCATAGCGTCGTGATGCTCACTTGGTGGGACCGCACGATAATCTGCGACGCTGCTTGGTAGGCCCTGATGTCGGCTTCGAGTTGGGCGATGCGGGCGTCCCGCTCGCGGGGCTCCATGGGGGCGGCCTCGGGTTCGCCGGTTTCGGCCGGTTTGCTGGCCTGGGTGGTGATGCGGTAGATCACGGTGCTGACCGCCGGGGCCTCGGCCGCCTCGCCGAGCTTCTGATTAATAACCGCATTGATCTTTTGTTGACCAACCGGGTTGCCACGGTCGAAGCTACCCGCCGCCTGCTTCATCTCTTCGAGCGAGCCGAGGTCAATCTTTCCCCCGTCAGCAGTCTTGGCGAAGAAGCGCTGGGTATCGGCGTTGTAGTGAACGTTCGGGTTGCCTTGCATGGCCCACATGATGGTGGTCCAGTCATTTGAGCCGGGTTGCATCGCTTTGGCCTTGTTTGCGTCCGAACCCTCCATGAACTGCCCGGCCTGTTGCGAGAGCATCTGATCTCCCATGGGGCTACCGTCGACAAGGGGCAACGGAGCCCGGGGCACCGGTTTGCCGCTCGGGGCAGAGATGCGCATCTCAATCTCCATGGTGGTGCCTGGCGTAAAGCCTTTCGGAGGGGTAAAGGGCTGCGCCTCGGCCGGCGTCGCCTCGCTCTCCTGCCCCGAGTTCGCCTTCTGCAGAAATTGGCTCAGCAGGTTCAGGACGTCCTCCGCGCCCTTCAAGTCCTTGTTTCCCAAGAGGCCCTTCAGCAGTTCCAGGCCTTTGCCGATAATGTCCCCGCCGGGGACGACCATACCGAGCACGCCGCCCGCGACTTTGTCCAATCCAAACATGTTCGTGATCCTTGTTTCAGTGAGTTGATTATTCGGCGGGCAAGGCGGCCAAAATGGCACGTGCCCGATGAGCAAATTCGTTCTGATTTTGCGGGTCGAGCGCCGCCGCCTCTCGCAGGTAGCGGGCCGCTTCGCGGGGCTGACCCAAGTGGACGAACGCCTCGCCCAGATTGCCGCAGACCACCACGTCCTGGGGATCGCGGGCATAAGCCTGTTCAAGATACTCGCGGGCAGTTTCCGGCGCGCCGTAGCGCAGTTCCAGGGCTCCCATGCCTGCATAGCCCAAGTGCGAGCGATCATTGAGCGTGATCACGGCTTGAAACATCGATCGGGCATCGTCGATCAGGCCTTGGTCGTAGTATTGGGCGCCGAGCACGACATAGACTTCCAATACGCCGTCCGGGATGCCCAGGGCGCTGGCCCAAGTCGTTTCGCCGGAGAGGGCCTGATCGAATTCCGTTGACGTTTGAGACATCGGAGGTTACCTAGCGGGAGGTCGAGTTCTGGATGGCGGTCTTCATCGCTTCGCCGCGTGCCGAAATCGCCTTCATGACGGCTTCCATAATGGACTGCATCGCTTGCATCATCTGCTGGCCCTTGATCTGGTCTTCTTTCTTGGGGCTCTTGAGCAGGCGCATGGCTTCCCCTTCCATGTTGTCCAGCGTCCGGCCGATCTCGCCGGCATCATTAAACTTCGCCTGCCAGGCGCTCATGTCGATACCCGGCATGTTGCCAGCGATCCCGGGCGATGAGGCCGGAGCGTTGGAAGCCTGTCCTCCGCCGAAGCTCTTCAGGGCGGCCAGGGCGGCCTTGTTGAGTTCCTGATTGAAACGGGTGGCTTCAGCGCCGTCGTTGAACTTGATTTCAACCGACGTCATCTGCGCGGTCAACCGTACCGCGTGGCTGCCTTGCGCCGCTGCGTTGCCCGTGGGGCCGGAAACATTCGACATACTCTGTTTTCTCCTTTGTTTGGTCCGGCTCTTGCCTGGACGCACCACTTATCGGGGCGAGTTTCCGAAGGTTGCGCCTTGCCGCACAGTTTCGAAGCGCCACCGCCAACGAAGTTCGACGGCAGGAGCCAGGCGGCCTCGCGCGGCAGCCATTTCGGCCTCCGCATCCCGCGGGCGGCCCAGCGCCAGGAGCGTCTCCATACGGAGTTCGTGGGCTTCGGGGTCGAGCAGCGGCCACGCCTCGGCGGGGCGGCCCTGCTGCAGCCGGATGGAGGCGAGCGACCGCCGGGCGTAAGCGTAGCCAGGGACGGCGGCGACCAGGCCCGCGAAGAGAATCGCCGCCTCTTCAAGATAGCCTTGCTGAGCCCATTCCCGGCCGCGCTCGGCGACCAGATACACCTCTTCTTCGGTCCAGTTCATCACGCTTGGCCCTGCCCTTCGGTAGCGATGCGCGTCTCCAATTCCCTCTCGATCTCGTCCATGCGGGCCAGCGCGGCCAGCATGCGGACCTCGTCCGGATGGGCAGGAGCGGGGCCGCCGAGGTGACGCCTCAGCAACCCATGCCAGCGGCGGCGCTCTTCGTGAATGTCGGTATAGACAGGGGTCGCCGAGAGCGGCGGCGGACCGAGATTGAGTTCGCCAGGCGAAGGCACGTCCACGCGGAGCACCTGCCGCCACGTGATCATTGACGGCGCACCAACATCGCGCAGGCGTTGGTCAAACGCGCTGGCCGTGTTGTCAATCCGCGCGGCGGGCGAAGGAGCCGGCTCCCAGCCGGGAATCGTGTACTGGACTTTAACGCTCATGATTGTGCTTCCTTTCGCAATTGATAGACCCACTGCAGAACTTCGGCCACCGCGTCGAACAGCTCCTCGGGAATCTCGTGGTCGAGCTCCACGGTATGCAGCGTGCGGGCCAGGCCAACGTTTTGCATAACGGGCACCTGGTGCTCCTCAGCGAGGGAGCGGATCTTCGCGGCCAGATCGCCGGAGCCTTTCGCCACCACTCGGGGGGCGTTCATGGTCTCCGCGTCATAGGCCAGGGCGACCGCGATATGCGTGGGGTTGACGACGACGACCGCGGCCTTTGGCACGTTGACGATCGCGCCGCCTTTGAGGGCCTCTTCATGCAAGTGCCGCCGCTGATGCTTAATGTGCGGATCGCCTTCATTCTGCTTGTACTCCTGCTTCACCTCCTCCTTGCTCATCATTTGCTCCTTCATGTAGAGCTTTTTTTGCAGGAGGAAGTCGGCGCCGCCGAGAATGAGGAACACCCCGCCGACGCGGAGCAACAAGCCGGAAAGGAGTTCGCCGGCCAAGCCCGCGGCTTCGTTCACCGAGAGGCGCGAGGCGACAGTGGCGGAGAAGAGCGAATCCTGAATATAGAGATAGGTGACCGATAGAACAACGGCGAAACTGACCAGGCTCTTGAGCAATTGGATGTAGGTGCGGGCCTTGAAGAAGAGGTTTTGAAAGCCCGCGATGGGGTTCAGCTTTTCGAGCTTCGGCTGGACCACTTCGGGTGAGAAGAGGCTGCCCACCTGAAGAAAGATGGTCAGGCCGGTGACGGTGGCAAGGCCTGCCGCAATGGGGAGAGAGAGTACGAGCCAACGGGTGAAGGCCCCGCCCGTGCGATGGAGGAGGAAGGCGGGATCAAGCGGAGCGGCGATCACGGACGGCTGCAGCGACTCCCGCAAGAGGGCCGCGAGTTCCGTGACCAGAATCGTACCGGCGCCGGCGACGATGCCCGCGCCCGTCAAGAAGGCGAGCGACTGCGTGATATCCCGGCTCTGGAAGACTTGGCCCTTCTTCCTTGCCTCCCGGATCTTCTGTTCTGAGGGTTGTTCGGTTTTCTCGCTCGACATCTACGCTTTCTGGAACAGGGCGTGCAGTTCGTCCGCCTTCAACTCCCGCGCGAGGGTATCCATCAAGAGGCCCACGTTGATGCCCCCCACCGAATAGACGCGGCGCGGCTCTTCGCCCCAGTGGACGCGGAAGGGCTTCGCCGGCGGTTGCTCGGCGACTTCCAGATCCCCTAAGCCGAGTTCGGCGAGGCGCTGCTTGACGGCCTGGGCTTGTTCGGGCGTGGCGAGCAGTTGCTCCGGCAAGGTGAACTTGTCGCCGGATTCGCTTTCCACTTCAGCGGCCGACGGTCCGGAAGAGAACCAGGAGGGGGTGGACCCAAGCCGGTCGACGGGGATGGAGTCGGGCGGCGGGTTATCGGGATCGTAGGCGTCGACGCCAGGCATCGAAAGCCCCGGGGCGATCTTGATGGCTTCCTGCATGGCGTGCGGAACCCAGGTGTAGCCGTAGGCTTGGCGCAGGTTCGTCGTGTTCTGCGCGCCCCAGCCCCAAACCATAATGGGCACATCGATCTTGTAGCCCGCGCCCATAAGTTCGCCGGCGAGGCGTTGGCGCGCGTCGAGGTCGTCGATATCGCGAAGCGCCTGCACGGCGGGAGGTTGGGAGGCCCAGTACTGGTCGTCGAAGGATTGGCCGGGCCGGTCGAGAAACGCGGCGCGTTGCGCCTGGGCTTCGGGCGAAGAGGGCAGGCGGCCGCCAACCGGCGCCGGGGCCGGGGTTTCGACGCGAGGCGGTTCGGCCGGGGTGGGTGCGGCCGGGGCCGACGTCAATCCGGGAATGGTGGGAGCGCCAATTTTGGGAATCATAAGCCGCTGGTTCGTTATCGGAGAGCTCCCGGCGAAGTTGCTAAGGACGCAGGCTGCGGACAACTTGCTCGACCGACGCAGCGATTTCGCCCAGATACCCCTGCATGCGAGCAACCAGGAAGCCCAGCATGAGAAGAAATACGCCAAGACCGGCAAGAGCCTTCACCGGCTGCGACTCCTGATGGACGTTGATCTGGTTGGCGATGCGGTTCAACATGCCGAACGAGACATCAACCAGGAGCAGAACGATCAGCAGCGGCGCGGCAAGCTGCAGGGCGATGACCAGGGAGTTGGCGCTGAGGCGCGCGGCCGCCTCGAGCAAGGCGGTGGCGCCAGGTTCGATCCTTGGGAAGCTGGTGAGCGGCAACGTGGCGAAGCTGTTGGCGAGCGCGTTGAGGTAGAGCAGGTGGCCGTTACCCGCGACGAACAGTGCGATGGCTGTTTGCAGTTTCAACTGGCCGAGGAGAGAGGATGGGCCGGGCAACTGCGGGGCGACGTAGTTCAACTGGTTCATGCCTCGCTGCGTGTCGATCAGGACGCCAGCGGCTTGAATGCCGTAGAAGACGAACTGACAGACGACGCCAAGCAGGAAGCCAGCCATAACCTCTTTGGCGATCAGGGCCACATAGAAGACCGTCGTGAAGGTCGGCGCGGCGGCGGGGGTGACGTACGGGAGCAGCAGCGCCGAGAAGAGGGCCGCGAAGCCGACGCGAACGCGGCCGGGCACTGTTTGGCCACCGAAGAACGGCGCCAGCAGCAGCGCTGGCAGGAGCCGGGCGAGAACCAGGCCGAACAGCAGAATCCAGGTTTCGAGGTCGACGCGGACCCCGGCCACGGCCAGGATTCGCTGCGCTGTAGCGAGAAGATCCATTTACTTGATCAGGGCGATGGTTTCGAAAACCGCCGCGGCGAAGCGGACCACTTGCCAGAGCATCCACGGTCCGGCCAGGGCGAGAGCTGCGAACACGGCAATGAGCTTCGGCACGAAGCCGATGGTCTGGTCCTGAATCTGCGTAGTCGCTTGGAGCAAGCTGGTCGTCAGGCCGACCGCCATGGCGACGAGCATGGGCACCGCCGAGACCATGAGCACGAGCAGCAGGCCTTCGCGGAGCAAGCGGAGAATGGCGTCACCGTCCATGGGTCCTCACAGGTAGCTCAGCACCAGGCCGCGGACGATCATGTACCAGCCGTCGACCATGACGAAGAGAAGTAGTTTAAAGGGCAGCGACACGACGCTGGGTGAGAGCATGCTCATACCCATGGCCAGCAGGATGTTGGCGACCACCATGTCAATGACGAGAAACGGCAGGAAAATGAGGAACCCGATCAGGAAGCCGTTCTTCAGTTCGCTCGTGACGAACGAAGGAATGAGTACGCGGAAGTCTTCGCGCTCGATGGCCGTAGGGGTACCGCCGGACTGCTGTTCGAGGCGGGCCAGCAACTCCATGAAGAGGGTACGATCCTTGACGTGACTGTGACGGGCGAGAAACTTGCGCAGGGGTTCCTTACCCCGTTCGCCGGCATCGAAGAGGCCCTTCACGCTGGCTTCCGAGAAGATGCCGGGGGTGCCCGGGATCGGCCCGGCGGCTTCGTACATGCGCGTGGCGACGGGGCTCATGATGAAGATGGTGAGGATGAACGAGAGGCCCGTGATGATCTGATTGGCAGGGACCTGCTGGGTGCCGAGGGCGTTGCGCAGGATCGAGAGCGTCACTGAGATTTTGACGAAGGACGTCAACATGATCAGCACGAATGGGGCCAACGACATCGCGCCCAGCACGATGACGAGTACGACGGGATTCGGTAGGTTATTGCCCATGCGGCGCCTCCCACTCCTTCAAGAGGGACACCCCAGATTCAGAGGCAGACAGCAGGAGTTCGCGCCCGCCCGTCCGAACGAGGTAGAGCGTCTTGCGCGGTTCGAGCGCCTGCCGGGCTACCACTTGAATGGGACCGTTGCTGACCGGCGCGATAAAACGGGGCAGACCCCAGCGCAGACCGCCCCACGCCAGAGCCAGGACGCCCGCCAACACAAACATGACCTTCAAGAAATCGAAGATGGGGTTATCGCCCGTCATCCGTTCCCCCACGTCAGCAACTTCACGCCCAACCGCCCTTCAATCTCGACCAGTTCGCCAGTGCCGATCTGCCGGCCGTTGACGGCGAGCTTAACGGGGGCGCGCGGGTCGCGGTCCAGGTCGAGGATGGCGCCCGGCGTCAAGCGGGATACCTCAGCCCAAGTCAGCTCCTTTTCGTCAATGATCAGGTGCAGCCGGAGCGGCAACTCTTCGAGAACGCTTACGGTTTCCATCGGTTTCCTTTGTACAAGTTCGTATTGGGTCGAGGAGATGGAGCGAGCCACCCATCCTTGGTCATCCCGGTCCGGGAACAGGACGCTGGGCGCGGGATGGTAGAGAATCACATCGCCCGGCTCCAGTCCGTCCCGCTCGACAGCGGTCAGCTCGACCATTCCAGCGGAGACGCGAAGTGGCCAGCCTAATTCGGCAGGGGGTTCCCGGCGAGGGCCCAGCCAGGCGGCCTGCATTTTGGCCATGGCAGTCCAGGGCAGGAAGAGTCGAAAGGCTCCGCGCAAATCGCCGATGCGTATGGTCGCACCGGCGGCGAGTCCGTCGCCGAGTTCCCTTGGCTTTCGCCCGCGTCGGCCAAGCGAGAACTGAAATGGCATCGCGAGATCGCGGTTGGCGCGTTCGAGCGCGGCCAGGAGAAGGAGTTCGATGACAGCCTCGCGACCAGGCGTCACGCCGGCGGGCCGGGGACCCAAAGGCGCGAGCGCGCGAGCGCAGAGCTCTTCAAGAAAGCTGTCCGCGACCACCAGGCTCAGCAAGGCGCCAACCGGCTCCACCATCACCGGGAACACGCTCCAGCCCACCGGGATACTCGAATGGAACTCCGCGCCACCGGCGGCGCATTCAAAGGCTTCGCCGATCTGGACCTCTTTCTCCGCCGCCCATTCCCGTTCGAGACGCACGACGAAATGGTGCGGGAAGATCACGAACTCATCGCCGTCGACGAGCTCGGCCCGGGCCGTCGCCACCATGCGGCGCTGATTGACGAGCGTCCCCATGGCCGAGTCCAGGTCTTCGAGCAGCAGGCGGGCGCCTTCGCGGTACAGCCGGGCGTGATTCCGGGTGATGGCGGGCTCCGGCAGGATGACGGTGTTCCCTTCCCCGCGGCCAAAAAGCATGGGCTCATCACCCAAACGGAGATCTTCGGCTTTGAACTTCGGATCCGTCAGGTTGCTGCGTTCCAGGCGGACCTGCATGCGGCCAGGCCGCATCAGCAGGGACGCGGCGATATCGCGAAGCCAGAGCTCCCACTGGCTCGCACCTGGGAACGCGGCGGCGTACCAGTTGCGCAGCGGAAGTTCCGCCTGACGAAACGAAGCCAACTGCGCGGTTATCGCCATGGCTTCTGCTCCTTCGGCGCCGCCGCCTTCCGCACGCGCTGCACCTGCACAACCGCCTGGCGATAGCCGCGCTCCTCGAGCCGCTGGCGGAGGTTCTCCGCATTGGAACTGAGGAGTTGGGCGACTTCGGGTGTGGGGGAGACCAGTTTCACCTGCAGTTGCCCCCGTTCGCGCGAGATTTCGACCGTCAGCCCCTCGAAGGTCTTCGCGTCGAACTGGATGGTCACGGTGCCCACCGGGGTGGCTTCCACCCGCGCACCGATCTCGTTGGCGAGTGCGGCGATCCGTTCGATCGGGGCGGAAGGCGCCGGAGGGGCGGCTTCTTCCACCACCTCGGGCATGGGCAGGCGCTGCTGCAGCAGTTGGGCGAAGACACCTTCCGGCGCGTCCGTCTTGGGCAACTGCTTGGGCGGCGGAGCCGGCGGGGCGACGGGTTTCGCTTTCACGACCGCCTCCGATTTTGGAACATCCCGCTGGCAATCTCTTCCTGTTCCAGCGTCTCTTTGCGATCCTGCTCCGCGGCGAAACGGCCCGCGGCCTTGGCCCGATGCTTAACGAGCACCTCCACCTCGCGGGACACCTCAGTCAGCGCCGCAACGGCATTGGCGGTAGCCTCCGCCAGCTCTTCGACGAACAGTTGCTGCGAGAAGACGGCGCCTTTAGCGTCCTCCCAACGGCGATGAAAGATTTCAACGTCGTTGCGCCGGGCGAGGATATCTTCGATCAGGTCGCCGTCAACGAAGGCAGTCTCGCGGGCGATACGCTTCCGTTCGAGCGCACGAGCGGATTCAGCCTCCAACTCGGCGAGCCGGGCGCGGGCTTCCCGCTCCTCCGCCCGGCACGCCGCCAAGGCCCGCTCGGCGGCGGCTTTGGCGTCACGCTTCTGCGTGAGCAGGGTTTCCAGGCGGTAAACAAAATTCGCCATCAGACCATCTCCTGCAGCATTTGCGAGGTCGCCGCAAAGTCCGACTTCTCATCCGTCGGCTGGCGGAGGAAGGCGTCGAGTTCTGCCATCTTCGCAATTGCGCGGTCCGTAACCGGGTCAGAGCCGGTCTCATAAGCGCCAAGCAGGATCAGGTCGCGAGATTTTTCATAGGCGGCCAGCAGCTCCCGGAGCCGGTTGGAGGCCGCACAGTGGCGGGCGTCCATTACGGCGCGCATCACCCGGCTGACGCTATCGAGAACTTGAATAGCGGGATAGTGACCACGGGCGGCGAGGTCTCGGGATAGGATGATGTGGCCGTCGAGGATGGAGCGGACTTCGTCGGCGACGGGTTCGTTCATGTCGTCGCCCGCAACCAGCACGGTATAGAACGCGGTGATCGAACCTTTGTCGGAGTTGCCCGCGCGTTCGAGCAACTTCGGCAGTTCCGCGAACACCGATGGCGTATAACCGGCACGAGCCGGCGGCTCTCCACACGCCAGCCCCACCTCGCGCTGCGCCCGGGCGAAACGGGTGACCGAGTCCATCATCAACATCACCTTCAGGCCCTGATCGCGGAAGTATTCGGCGATGGCGGTGGCCACGTAGGCGCCCTTTAAGCGGACCAGCGAAGGCTGGTCGGAGGTAGCGCAGACGATGACGCTCCGCCTCATCCCCTCTGGCCCGAGGTCGTGCTCGATGAAGTCCCGCACCTCGCGGCCGCGCTCTCCGATCAGCCCGATGACGTTCACATCGGCTTCGGTGTTCCGCGCAATCATGCCGAGCAGAGTACTCTTGCCGACCCCGGCTGCCGCGAACAGGCCGACGCGCTGGCCCTCGCCGCAGGTCAGCAGCGAGTCGATCACCCGCACCCCGAGCGAAAGCGGCTTGGTCACCCGCTTGCGGCGCAGCGGATCCGGCGGTGCGGCCATCACCGGATACTCCCGCGCACACTGGAGCGGACCCTTGTCCCGCATATCCATCGGCTGCCCTAGCCCATCGAGCACGCGGCCGAGAAGCTCGGGGCCCACGGGCACGGTCAAGCCACGGCCAAGCGGAGTGACTTCACTGGCCGGGCCGATGTTTTCAAGCGACCCGAGTGGCATCAGCAGCGCATCGCCATCGGCAAACCCACTGACCTCTGCCTTCACGGTAGTCTTCGAACGCGGGTTGCGAATCTCACACAGCTCGCCCACAAACGCTTCCGGAATGCGTGCCCGGGCCACGAGGCCAACCACTTCGCGGATGCGTCCCTTAGTCTCGACGGATGCGGCTTCCCCCAGCTTGGCCAACAGATGATCAACTTCGAAGTTCATCCCGGCCTCCGCGTTCCCAGCAACGCCCGCTCCAGCGTATCGAGCCGGGTTTCGAGGCGCGCGTCGACAATCCCGCAGTCGGATTCGATAAGGCATCCGGCCGGGTCCATATCAGCCCGGCCCACCACTTGCACCTCGCACGCGGTAGAAAGCTCCAACTGATGGCTGCGCGCCCGCAAGGGCTCTACTTGGGAAGGGTGGACGGCGATGGTTACTCGCCGGGCCTGCCGCACTCCGGCGATGGCGTCCCGAACGAGTTCGGCAATGGCTTCCGGGCGAGTTCGGACTTCAGCGCCGAGTACCTTACGAGCGACGCCCAGGGCGAGACGCACCATGCCCGGTTCGGCGTTGCGGTAGAAGTTCGCTAGGGCTGACTCGAGCTCTCTCGTCTGGGCGACGTACGCCAGGAGGCCTTCGGCACGGCCCTGTTCCCGTGCATCGGCCAAGGCCGCGGCCCGCTGGGCTTCGGCTTCGCCCAGCAGAGCTCGGCCCTGCTCACGGGCGGCATCAAGGATCGTCACGGCGTTCAGCATCGCCAGATAGGAGTCCTTCTTGACGAGCTTCGGCGACGCAGCTTTAATGATCTCGGCCATCAGTAACCTGCCACGTCCGCAAACGGGGATCGATCCGCTCGGCGGCGACGCCCCACTTTCGCCGAAGCACCAAACGCAGTTGCCGTTCCTCTTCGTTGAGACGAGCCAGCAGGGTCGCGCCCGCATCCTTTGCCGCCACCGGGGCCACCGGACGCGCGCAGAGCGCGAGCACGGCGGCGGCCCGGTCACCGAGCTTGAACCGGGCGGCCAGCGCGAGCATGTAATTCCGGTGGGTCATGGGGCTACTTCCGCAGGGCCGGCGCGGTGGACTCACTCCCGCCGTGCACCATCCGGGCGGCAGCGAGCTGGCCGCGCAGGCGGCGGAGTTGAGCGCTCTGCACGGCGGCCGTGATCGCCGCCAGCAGCATCAGCGCCACGGCAACAAAGGTGATCTCCTGATTGCCGAGATACCAGTCGACGCCGCGGTACTCCTGCGGCAGTACGCTCTGCTGCTTGGCCACCACGGCCACCTGATCGGGACTCAAGCCTTCCACGCCCTTGGCGACGAGCGTCTTGATTTCGAGTTCGGTCAGCGGCGGCTTCGGGCCGCGATGCTTTAGAAATACGGACGCCGTGGGCGGGCTCCATTGGCTCTTGTCCAGCAGCGGGCTATTCTCCGGGACGACAACATGAACCCGCGCATCGACAATCCCTTCGACCATCTTCAATGTCCGGGTGATCTCGCCGGTCAGGCCGACGAGCATCTTGGCCTTCTCCTCACTGGCCGTCGGGATCAAGCCGCTTTGACTGAACACCTCTTCAAGTCCCTTCACCCGTTGGCGTGGCAGCCCATTTTCCTGCAGAATACGCCAAGCCAGCACCAGGTTCTGATTCCCACCGCGCACGGACACCGTATACGACGGCAACTCCTTGCCATGGGCGACCAGTTCGCGGGTAGCGTCCAGGCCGTTCATCTTCAACAGGACGATGATCTCCTGCGCCTCGTGCTCGTTCAGGCCGCCCTGCAGCTCATTTTTCAAACAGCCGGTAAGACCGATCAGGGCGGTTAGTAGTAATAGAATTTTGTTCATCATCAAACCTGCATTTGGAGCGTCTGCTTGACGCCCGACGTGGCCGTGTCAATCACCTTCGACAGCATCTCCACGCTCTGGCTCATCTCATAAAGCTCGGTCTGCATCTTCAGCAGGTCGCGAAGATTGTTCGCCTCCGGAATCTTGTCGAGCTTGGCTTGCGAGGCCTGAAACCGTGCCTCCACTTTCTCGAGCTCAGCCCGCAGGGTAGGGGGAACGCGCTTCGCGTCCAGCGCCTTCAGTTTGCCCCCCAGTTCGGCGAAGTCCTGGCCGAAGAGCAGCGACGGATTCTGCGTGCCGGTCTTCTCAATGCGGTGGCGCAGATCCTGCTGCATTTGCACTTTATCCACCGGTGGCGTGGCCTTCGCCTCCGGCGCCTCGGAGGGAGGCTGACTCACGGTGAACTTTTTGCCCGTGGAGACTCCCGGCGTCTCCACCGTTTGTGGCGTGATCGCCTTGACGCCAAGTTTTGCAATGGGATCTGCCATGGTGCCTTCTTATCGGGGCCCGGCCGCCGACGTTGCGCGCACACCCATCGATTCGCGCAACAATTCGATCCCTTTGGCATGAAGGCGGCACGTCCAGCTTTTCGACAGGCCGTACTCGGCTCCGATGTCTTCGAGAGTGCGGCCGTCGAAGTAGTATGCCTCCAGCACGGCCCGGTTCCGCTCCGGCAGCCGTCTCAGCGCTATGGTCAAAGCCGACTCCTGCTCGCGCTGCAACATCGTCCGCTCGGCCGAGTCCGTTGGGTCCACCGCCGCTTTCACCTTGTTCGAGTCGAGCGAAAGCATGTAGCAGGAGACGGCGGCTCCCACATGCCGCTCCAGTTCTTCGATCTCGCAAGGGCCATTGGCCGGCTGCGAGGCGGCATCGGCAAAGTATTCGTTCACCCCGGCTTCGGCCTGCACCTGCTTGTATTGCGCGCGGCTGAACCAAGTTGCTTTCCGGATCGCGTCGTAAATCGCACCGCGGATTCGATAGTAAGCGAACGTCTTGAACTGCACCCCGGGCCGGTTGTCGAACGAGCCCGCCGCTTCGGTCAGCCCCAGCTCCGCCGCGCTCTCAATCTCTGTGCGCTCCACGCGGCTGGGCAACGTCTTCAGCACCCCCGCCGCAATAGCGTGCGCATAGGAGCGATGAGTCTCCACCAGGCGATGAATCTGCGCGGGATCAGCAGCCATAAAAGTCCTCACTAAAAACCGGGATCGTCTGGCATAGCGAAGGATGTTCCGGAATCGCCTCAAAAAAAATTCTGAGGCGTTTGGCAACGAATCCTCGCTGCTTCCGATGACGAGGTAAACATGGATCAAAAAGTGGTTCTCCGCTTTCGCAACTCCAGCAAGGCTGGCACCGTTGCTGAATTTCCCATCCGGCAGTATCGGAGCGTGACCATTGGCCGCGACCCTTCCTGCGAGGTTGCCTTCGACTCCGACCGCGATGACCTCGTCAGCCGGTTGCACTTGAAGATCACCATTGAAGCGGGGAATCCATTGAGCTGCGAGATCTCTGACTTCGGCAGCCGCAACGGCACCTTCGTCAATCACCAGCGCCTGTCCTCGTCCGCCAAACTGATGCCCGGCGATCTCGTGCAAATGGGAGCCGGCGGACCCGAGTTCGAGTTCGACATCGAGCCGCGGCCGAGCGGCCCGAAGGCCACCCGATTGGCCGACGCCCTGCCAGCGCCCGGGCCGACCCGCCAGGTCACACCCGTCGCTCCACCCTCAATGCAGGCCGGCCCCGGCAAAGCAACCGTCGAGCACATGATCGCTCAGAGCCAGCGAAAGACGAACACCACACTCTGGGTTGGCCTGGGATTGGGACTCTTTGTCCTGCTGGCCATCGCAGGCACTACCTTCGCCTTCCGCGACAAGATCTTCGGACCCCGGAAGCTGAGCGCCGCGGAATTGGCCAAGCAATCGAACGAAGCGGTCGTCTATTTCGAAGTCGGATGGAAGCTCGTCGATATGGAGACAGGCCGCCCCCTGTATCAGCTGTATTTTGAGAACAAGATGCCCGCACAGCCGGCGGCGCCTCCACCAGCGGCGCCACCGGCCCCGGACGCCCCACCGGCGCCGGCCCCAGTTCCCGAAGCCTCCGCCGAGCCCCGTCCCATCGTGCCCGGCGGGCCGCCTAATCTTCCCGTCTTCATTCAGGTTGATGGCCGGCTCGAGCCGCTGCTGGTCACTGAATCGGACGATGGTAAGAATCGTCCCATCGGCAGCTTGCATTCCGGCACCGGCTTCATCGTCAGCAATGACGGGTTCATTCTAACCAATCGCCATGTGGCCGCCTCATGGCAGTCGACCTATGAGTTCGGAGCGCCCGTCGGCTTGGTCCTGCAGACCGATCCCCAAGGGGGCCGGAAATTGACCCCGATCGGCGCGCAACAGTTCCCCCGTTGGGTGCCTTCGAAAGCGCGGTTCATCGTTAGGGGCAAATTCGACTACGGCAGTCCGCTCGTGCCTCAGGCAATCACCGGCAAGATGATTGAAGGCCGGAACGACTATTTGGATGTCACCTTCCCGCGCAACCGCGAGGGCGTGCAAGCCAAGCTGGTGCGCATCTCGGACCAAGCTGACGTCGCCTTGGTGAAGGTAGATTTGCCGCGGCCGGTGCAGAAGCTGGAACTCCACGACAACTACGACTCCATCGCGCAAGGCGATGAGATCTCGGTCCTCGGATACCCCGGCGTCTCTCCGATGGTGGTCGGCGCCATTCAGTCCAAGGAAGCCATGGCTCCCTCCACGGAAATGAAGATGATCCCGGATCCGACGCTGAGCCTCGGCAACATTGGCCGCGTCATCCGCGGACGGGCCGGCCTGACCGAAGCAACCATGTCCACCTTCGGCGACGTCTACCAGTTGACCGTGAACTCCACCGGTTCCGGAAACAGCGGCGGTCCGGTGATGGACGAGCGAGGACGCGTGATCGGGCTCTTCACCTACGCCATTCAGTCCGACGCACGCATCACCTTCGCCGTACCCATCCGATTCGGTATGGAACTGATGGGCACGAAGCCCGTCATGTAGATTCCCTTATGTCGACGACTGACTTTCAATTGCGACCCACGGGCGAAGGAATCGTCCCGCTGCGGGTGATCGGCGCCGCGCTCTCCGACCGAGGGCCGACCCGGCAGCGCAACGAAGATAGTGTGTACTTCCACGCACCTGCCGAAACGGGCCTGCTGCTGGCCAAGGGCGTCCTCGCGCTCGTCGCCGACGGGATGGGCGGCCACGAAGGCGGCGAGGTGGCCAGCCATCTGGCCGCCCAACGGGTGGGCGAGCTCTACTTCGGCAGCGAATCAGGGCCGCAGGCCGCGCTCGAAGAGGCCTTCGCCGCCGCCAATCAGGAGATCTTCGCCCAGTCCCGCGAGAAGAAAGGGCTGCTGGGCATGGGTACAACCTGCACGGCGGTGTCTGTAGTCAACGGCCTCGCCTACTGCGCTCACATTGGCGACTCCCGGGCATACCTGATTCGGGAGCAGCAAACCTACTGCCTCACCGAGGACCATTCCACCACCATGGAGATGGTGAAAAAGGGCATGCTGACGCGGGCCGAGGCGCGCGTGCACGAGGAGCGGAACGTGATTCTGCGGGCGATGGGCACGCGGCCGCGGGTCGATGCGGCATCCTGGGCCGCGCCGTTCCCGATGCGGCCCGGCGATCGAATCCTGCTTTGCTCGGATGGTCTCTATGAAGTGATTGAGGAGCCGGAGATGGCCACCCTCACCGCTGGGCTCGATCCGTCCGCTGCCTGCCGCCGCCTCTTGGATGTCGCCATTGAGCGCGTAAGCACCGATAACATCAGCGCAGTGGTCCTACAATTGAGTGGAACCAGCGTATGATCGGCCGGGTGGTGGGCACGTATCAAATTGTCGAGAAGATCGGCGAAGGCGGGATGGGTACCGTGTACCGCGCCGTCGATCAATTGGTGGAACGCCAGGTGGCCATCAAGGTACTCCGCCCGGATATCGCCCGGAACGCCGAACTCTTCGAACGCTTCCGGACGGAAGCCGTGGCCCTGGCCCGCCTGAATCATCCGTCCATTGCCACGCTGTACAGCTTCTTCCCGCAGGAAGGCGAACTGTTCATGGCGATGGAGTTTGTGCCGGGCTCCACGCTCGAGCGCCTGCTGCAGCATACCGGCCGGCTGCCATGGCAGCAGGCGGTTGGCTATCTGCTCTGGATCCTGGAGGCCGTCCGCCACGCCCATCAAATGGGCATTCTGCACCGCGACCTGAAGCCAGCCAACATCATGCTCACGCCGGATGGCCGCGTGAAGGTGACAGACTTCGGCATCGCCCGCATCCTGAACACCGGCGGCCAAACCCGCGAGGCCCGCGTGGTGGGAACGCTCGAATATCTCGCGCCGGAACGCGCCCTCGGACAACCCGCCGACGCCCGCAGCGACATCTATTCGCTCGGCGTCGTTTTTTACGAAATGCTCACCGGGCGTCTGCCCTTTCAGGCCGACACGGACTTCGCCATGCTGCGGGCCCAGGTGGAAGAGGCGCCCCCCGCTCCCCATCAACTAGGCATCCAACTTCCCGCCTCCATTGAAGCGACGCTCATGCGGGCCTTGGCCAAGGACCCGAACCACCGCTTCCCGGACGCCGCCACCTTTGCGGCTGAGTTCCAAGAGGCCGTGCGCACCACTGGATTCCCCATCACCTTCCCGAAGCAGACGCAAGTGGCCAAACCGGCGAGCCAGCCCAAGCCGACGTTCCAACACAAGGAGTTGGCTATCTTCGCCGCCTCCATCGGGGCGTTGATCCTGCTCGCCGTCAGCGTCTGGGGCGTGAAACTCTATCTCGATAAGAGCCGTCAGGAAAAGGCCGCCGCCGCGGAAGCCGCCAGTCAACCGTGGCCTCCTCCCCCACCGAAAGAGTCGCAAGTCGCGCCGATCGCTCCCGAAGTAATCCTCCCCCCGCAGCCCGCCGCGGAACCAATGCCCGCGGAGCCCCCACCGGTGCAGCCGCCAACACCACCCGCCCGGGCCACCATTCTGGCCGTTCTCAACGAAGGCGGACCCGGTCCGCTCACGTTCCCCAGCATCCGCCGGTCGCTTACGCTCGGCCCCACCGTGCAAGGCACCATCAGCAACGCGATCCTCGAACGCGGCGTAAACTTCCGGATGAGTCCCCAGCAAGCGGCCGATCTGCGAGCCGTGGGCGCTTTGCCGGCCCTGCTGCAGGTCATCGCGAACTCCTTTCGCGACCCATCCCCGGCCAGGCCGCAGGCCCCTCCCCCTGAGCCGGTTGCGAGCTTCACCCCGCCGCCCGCCCCACTGCCCACCAAGCCCGAACCAGCGCCCGAACCGGCGCCCCCGCCCGCGTCAAAGCCTCGCGTACCCTTTCGCTTGTCGGAGGTGAAGCACCTCTACCTCAAACCACTTGATGAAGCCTTCGACGACGCACTCCGCCGTGAGATCTCCGACGAACTCGGCGGCCGCGTCGAAATCGTGAATTCCGCTGGCCGCGCCGAGGCAGTGTTGGACGTCGACATCGAGGAAGAAGGCGGCGGCAAAGTGGCCGCGGCCGGCCGCATCTTCGGCCTGAAAAACAAGGTCCGCGCGAAAGCCCGCGTCCGGACGCGCGTAGACAACAAAGTGTTATGGGTGACCGAAGTCGGCGATCGCCAACCGCTCGGACTGGGCGACACCGCCAAGCGCATCGCCGGCCGCATCGCCAAGCAGCTCCGCTCCGATTGGAAGCAGTGATTCTGCTACCCTATCGATTCCGAGACCAGCATGAGTAGCGATCACCCGGGCGAAATCTCCCAGTTGTTGGCCCATTGGCGTGCCGGGGACCGTGCGGCTTTCGACCGCATCGTCCCGCTGGTCTATGACGAGCTGCATCAGATCGCCTCCGGCCTCATGCGGCGGGAGCGCGATGGCCATACGCTGCAGCCAACCGCCCTGCTCCATGAGCTCTATTTCCGCCTCGCCCAACAGCGACAGGTGGGCGTCGCCGATCGCGGCCACTTTTTCACCTTTGCCGCCAAACTCATGCGCATGATCCTCGTCGACCACGCCCGCGGCCATCAGGCACAACGGCGTGGCGGCAATGCGATCCGCATTCCGCTTTCTGAAGAACTTGCGTGGCTGGGCGAACAGGACTCCGACCTGCTCGATCTCGACCGGGCGCTCGACCGGTTGGCCGAGTTGGACCCGCGCAAAGCCCAGATCATTGAGTTCCGTTTCTTCCTCGCCTTCACCGTCGAAGAGGTCGCCGAGGCTCTCAACATTTCCAAGGCCACCGTCGATCGCGACCTGAAGTTCATTCGCGGCTGGCTCTATCGCGAACTTCACGGAACCTAGAGGCGTTTTCGCACGATTTCTCGCTATGTCAGTGATGCCCTCCAGTCTTCCGAATGCGCCAGTGTGGAAGCCAGATCTCCGCTCGCCCATCTACGTCGGCGGCCAATACCTGCTGCTCGATCAGATCGGCGAGGGTGCCACTTCCGTCATCTTCAAGGCCCGCGATACGACGACCGAACAGATCGTGGCGTTGAAGGTACTCAAGCAAAAGGCCATGGCTCACGCCCGGCTATCGGAAGGGTTCAAGCGGGAAATCAAAGTCGGCGAAAAGCTGCGGCATCCAAACGTTGTCGAAATCTATGGCGCCGGGGTGCACGAAGGCTGGACCTACCTGGTGATGGAGTACGTCGCCGGCCGCAGCCTCGACAGCTATCTGGCGCTAACGCGTACGCTCTCCTTGCCCGAAGTCGAATCTCTCTGCCGGCAGTTCTTCGGCGCGCTCAGCGCCATCCACGCGCTGGGCATTGTCCATCGCGACATCAAGCCGAACAATCTCATGCTTCGGCCCGATGGCGTGTGGAAGCTGATGGACTTTGGAACCTCGAAGGAACTGCATGCGCCGCGCACGGTGGGGCCATCGCTCGGCACACCGGATTACATGAGTCCCGAGCAACTCTCTGACATGCCAGAGACCCAGGCGAGCGATATCTACTCGGCGGGTATGGTGCTTTATGAAGCGCTTACCGGTGCTTCTCCATTCCCCGGCTGGAGCCTCATCGACCGTTGTACGAAGCCCGCCCCGCCCTTCCGCGATAAGCGCCCGGACGTTCCGCCGTGGCTCGAACAGATGTTGCTCTGTTGTCTGCAACCCCAACCAGAGCGGCGGTTTCAGAACGCCGATGCTATTTTGATGAGCCTCGGGTCCTTCGCCCCGGTGGCGGCCTACGCCGCGCCGGAGACGCCCGTCACCGCGCCGGTCACGTTTCGTCCCTTGGCGGACCTGCTCACCGATGGCCCAGCCGAGGTGGGTACGCTCGTCAACCTGCTGGTCGCCGTGCTCGAAGCGCTCACGAAGATCGATGCCCGGCACGATCCCGTCACGCCTTACTCCATCCGATTCTCCTCCACGGGCCAGATTGAGATCGGCTCCCACGGAGCGACCGGCCGCAGAGACACCATGATGGTCTCGATGCCGAAGTACGCCGCGCCGGAACTCCTCCGCAACCAGCCGGTGGACACCGTCAAGGCCGACCTCTACGCGTTGGGCTTTATGGCCTATGAACTGTTCCTGGGCCGCAAGGCCTTTGCTCGGGAGTTCCCGGGAATGGAAGAGGTGGGCTCGGGGCTGCCCTGGATGGAATGGCACAGCGACCCCGCGAAGCCCGCGCGGCCCTTGACCACCTTGATCGGCGGTATCCCGACGCCTTTGACGGACCTGTTGAACCGCATGATGGACAAGGACGCCGCCAAGCGTCCCGCGTCCTATGCAGAGGCGTTGGAGCACCTCCGCAAGCTGCTCGTGCGCACCCAGTCAACCCAGCAAATCCGCTCCCTGGCCGGCGCACCGGCAAAGCCCGCCGCCAGCACCGCCTGGCCCGTCGCCTTGGTCACCGCCCTGACGCTGGGCGCCGTGCTTTTCGCCGTGTACTACTACGTCTCCCACCTACCCTGATACCCTCTCAAGGTATGCACAGGCTACCTCTTCTTGGTCTGCTGGCCGCCGTCGCCATGGCTCAGGATCTCGTCTTGATTCCGGTTCGACCCGGCACGCAACCCTTTCTACTCGGCAAGACCGAAGTGACGCAGGAGAGCTATCAGGCCATCACCGGCCAGAACCCTTCGTTCTATCCGGGCCCCACGCGGCCGGTGGAAACCGTCTCCTGGTGGGACGCGCTTCGCTATTGCAACCTGCGCAGTCAGAAGGAAGGGCTCACCCCGGTATACGACCTGGCCACCGGTCGCCCCAACCCCTCCGCCAACGGCTACCGCTTGCCGACCGAGTCCGAGTGGGGCGCCGCGCTAGGAACGGAACAGACGCCCGGCCGCTTGGCGACCACGGAAACCAAGAGCGTGGCGCGGCTGAAGGAGTCGCTCGAAAAAGGAACGGCTCCCGTCGGCTCCTTTCCGGCTAACCGGAACGGGGTGCATGATCTGCTGGGCAATGTCTGGGAATGGTGCCAGAACTGGTTCGACCCGGCGGCACCGGACGCCAATCCGGCGCAAGGGGTGGAGCGAGCCCTGCGCGGCGGCGGCTTTCTGACGCCCGCCTCGGGCTGGACCAAAGGCTTCCGCTCCTCCTTTCCGCCGGACCGGCGCAGCCGCTATACCGGCTTCCGAGTCGCCCGCAATGCACCGGCCAATGCGCCCACACCACTGCGCTCCGCGGCTGGCCTCCGCGAAAAATGGATGAAGCTGCTCGGCCAACCCACCGGCCCCGCGCCGGCGCCCAGCTTCACCCGCGTGGAGGCGTTCCCCGGCGTGGAACTCGGCTATCTGCAAGTGGAGAAGGACTACTCCGAAAAGATCCTCGTGATGCGGCCGGCGAACGCGGGGAACAAGCCGCTGCCGGTGGTGATCGTGCCGTTCTATGATGTGGACGCCCCGGCGGGCCGCAACCTGGGCGGCCGCAACTTCGCGCCGCCCGGCGTGCGCAATTTCGCCCAGCACGCCGTCGACCGCGGCTTCATGGCCGTGGCCATCCGCTGGTTCGGTGAGAGCTATGGCGAAAGCTACACGGAGGCGGTGGCCAATCTGGCATTGCGCCATCCCGGCGTCACCGGCCTCGGCAAGTGGGTCTGGGATGCGCAGCGCCTAGTCGACTACCTGCATACGCGGCCGGATGTAGACAAGGAGCGGATCGCGATGATTGGCCACTCGCTCGGCGGCAAGATGACCTTGTATGCGGCGGCGCTTGATCCTCGCATCCATGTCGCCGTGACGTCGGAGCCAGGCATCGGCTTCAGCTTTTCGAACTACGAGGATTTCTGGTACTGGGGCGAGCGCATCCGCGACATCCCGCCCGGCACCGACCAGCACGAGTTGATCGGATTGCTCGCGCCGCGGCCGTTTTTCCTCATCGCCGGCGACTCCGCGGACAACGATAAGGGTCTCGAGTTTCTGGCCGCCGCGCGGCCGCTCTACCGGGATCCGGATCGGCTCGGTTTCTACAATCACCGCACCGGGCACTCGCCTACGCCGGAGGCGGTGTCGCAAGCGATGGATTGGATTGCCCGCTGGCTCGGCGCAGCGGCTGGAACCGCCAGTAAGTAAGCGACCGCCACGCCCACTCCGCGGGGCCGTAGCGGAAGTACCGCAGCCAGATCGGCGACCAGGTCAGGTTGATCGCCCACATGCCCAGCACCACCCAATACAACTGCGCCCGTTCCAGGCGAGCGAACTGGCCCAGCCCATAGCCATTGAAGAAGAGCGTGAGCAGCACCGACGTGAGCAGATAGTTCGAAAGAGCCAGTTGCCCCACGGCGGCCAAGGGCTGGATGAACCAGCGAACGCCCGCCTTGACGAGGATCATGACCACACCGATATAGCCGGCGGCGACCAGGAACCGCCCGGGGTCTTGCGTGGACGCGATGTAAAGAAAGTAGTCGGGAATCCGGAAGCCCGTGGCGTGCCACTGCGACGCCGCCCAATAGTTCAGTGGGATGCCCAACGCAAAACCGGCCGCGGCCATGCCTCCGCAAAAGCGCACACTACGCGAAGCATCGAAGATACCGGCCCGCGCCAAGCCCAGGCCCAGCACGAACATGCCCAGCACATCGAGAAAGATGAACTGGAAGAACATGGGGCCCTCGAATTCGTAGGCCTCCCGCGTCCGCATCAGAAGATTGTCCACGTAGTCGCCCCGATGTACCCGGATCTGAGCATCCACTTGGGCTGCGGAAGGAGCAAAGAGTTTCTCCATCTGAGCCCACTCGGCGCCGCCCTTCTGTTGCATCTCCCGCATCGCGAAGGCTCCACCCAGGTTCCACAACGAGTGCAGCACCAGGATGATGGCCCCCGCCCAAATCAGCTTCTTCGTCGAAAGCTTGCGCAGCGGAAACAGCAAGAGTCCAATGACGCCGTATGAATAGAGGATGTCGCCGGACCAGATGAGGTGGGCGTGCAGCAGGCCGATCACTATGAGCCAAAGCGTCCGGCGATAGTAGAGTTTTGCCCGGTCCTCTTCCGGCAGCCGGGAAAGAAATACATCAAAGCTGGCGGCAAACAGCAGCGAAAAAATCGCCCGCATCTTGCCATCCCACATCACGGTCGCGACGTACCACATCGTTAGATTCGCGCCCGTCGCTCCGCCATAAACGGCGGGATTCATGTAGGCCGCAAACGGCAAGCCGAACGACACGATGTTCATCAGCAGAATCCCCAGCAGCGAGAACCCGCGCAGGACATCCAACGAAACGATCCGGTCCATAGTCCGCTCAATCATAGCGCAGAGCAATCAACGGATCGATCCGGGTGGCACGCCGGGCCGGGTAGAACGCGGCGAGCGAACCGATCGTGCAGAGCGCCGCCGCGGCCATCGCCATCGTAAGGAAGCCAAGTTCGGCCCCACCGGCCAACAGCGGGCCGAGCAGGCGCACCATCAAAACCGATAGCGCCAACCCGCCCACGGCCCCGGCGGCAATGAGCATGGCCGCCCGCCGCAGCAATCCGGCCACGGCTTGCCACGGCGTTGCGCCAATCGCCATCCGGATGCCAATCTCGCGCGATCGTTGCGAGATGGCATAGGCCATCAGGCCGAAGATCCCGGCCGAGGCCATCAACAGCGAGAGGACCGCGAAGGTGGAAAGCGCACCCGCGGCCACTCGACTGGGCAGCAGAGCCAGCCGAAGGTGGTCGCGCAGCGGCCCTTCGTTAAACACGGCGACCGCCGGATCGAGCCGGCGCACCGCCTCGCGCAACCGGCGCTGCGTCTCCGCTTCCGGCGCGTCGCTCCGCCCCAGCAACACCACGCGATTAGCCGGACTTTGGCGAAGCGGCCGGAAGAGCGCCGGAGTCGGGCCTTCAGTCAGCGACCGGTGTTTGCCATCTTCGACGATGCCCACCACCTCGATCCACTCCCCATCGTCCGAAAAACGAACCCGCCGCGCGAAGGGCCGGTCCGCCGGAAGAAAGCGTCGCGCGAACGTCCCGTTGACCACCATCACCGGCGCCTTATCGGCTTCGCTAAACAAGCGCCCGGCCAGCAGCCGCGTTCCCGCCGCGGCAAAATATCCAGGGCTGGCGCTATACTCCGCCGCCAGAGGCAGTTCGGCTGTCGACTTCGGCGCATCGCCCTCTAAACGAATCGTGGTCGACGAACTCTCAATACTCAGGGGAAGCGTGGAGATCAACCCCGCAGTGACGCCCGCCTCTTCGAGCACCCGCCGCTGGAAAGGTTCCCGCTTCTCCCGTGGGTAGCCCTGCAACTCCAGGTCGAAAGCCAGCATGGCGGCGCCCTCCGGCCGGAAGCCAAGATCGAACGTAACCGCATTCCGCAGTCCCTGTACAGCCAGTAACGCCCCCGTCAAGGGCACCAGCGTACCCGCTACCTGCAGGCCGACCAGAACATCCCGAAGTTGCCACCGGCGCGAGCTTTGGCCCACTCCGCCCGACTTTAGTCCTTCGAGCACGTTCATCCTCGCGGCCCGCCATCCCGGCGCCAACCCGCAAAAGAGGCAAGTCGCCAGACTCAGGCCGGCGCAGAAGGCGATGATCCAATAGTCCAGCGAAAGTTCCAATTGCACCGGCAAATCCATCTTCGGCATGGCCGCCACCAGTGCGGCGTTCAGCCAAGCCGCCAGCAGCAGGCCCGCCCCGCCGCCCAGCGCCGAAAGCACCAGACTCTCGACGAAATGCTGCCGCAACAGGCGCGAAGCCCCAGCCCCCAAGGCAAGATAGATCGCGGTCTCCCGCGCCCGGTCCGCCGCCCGCGCCAGCAACAGGCCCGCAATGTTGCTGCAGGCAATCAACAGAACCAGTCCAGTCACTGCCAGCAGCGCCGTCGAGAACCCGAGCGAAGGTCCCCGCAGGTATCCGCCCAACAGTCCGGGAGGGGTCAGCCCGATCGCCAACCCTCGATTGGTGTTCGGGTAGGCCTCTCCCAACTCGCGGGCGATCCGCTGCAGGTCGCTCCCGGCCTGCACTAAGCTCACGCCCGGCTTCAATCGTCCCAGCACGAACATGTTCTCAGAGGCACGCTGCTCGAGTGAAGGGTAACTCGGTTCAATTTGAGGCTGCATCATCATCGGCACCCAAACGTCACAGCGAACCAATTTCTCCGTTCCGTTGAAGCCGGGCGGCGCAACGCCAATCACGGTGTACTCGCGCCCATTCAGGATCACTCGGCGGCCAATGGCCGTAGCATCCGCCGCGAAACGCTTTACCCACGTCGCGTGGCTCAGCACCACTACCGGATGCGCGCCGGGATTTCGATCGTCATCCGGGCTCAAGAGACGGCCCAGATGGGGATTGATGCCGAGCATCGGAAAGTAGTTGCCCGACGCGAGGTAGCCCCACAGCCGTTCCGCCCGTCCTTCGGCGCCCAGGCTGATGGCCGCCACCCGGTACGCGGCCAAGTCCGTGAACGACGTATTCCGGTCTCGAAAATCCTTGTAGTTCGGATAGGAGAATGCCGGGCTAACGTCTCCTCGTCCCACCGAATCGAGCGAGTACAACTCCTCAGGACGGTCCACGGGAAGCGGCCGAAGAATGGCGTTTGAGAATAAACTGAACACCGCCGTATTGGCCCCGATACACAGGGCCAAAATTCCCGTGACGGCCAAGGTGAAACCCGGACGTTGGCGCAGCCGCCGCAGAGCAAGTTTCAGGTCGAGCGAAAAGTCCGTGGCCATGCGCCGGAGTGTTGCAAGACGGAGGCCGCCAGTAAATTCTTTAGAACCACCGAGCGGCTCTACCGGGACGTGCGGGCGTGGGACGCCGCTGTCCGCGACCGAACACCCCTACTGCTTCGGCGGGCGCCGGCTCTCCGGCGTCGCCGGAATCTGGCTGATGAGCTTATTCGGCTTGCCTTTGGCCTTCCGCAACTCAAAGGCGTCATACAAGACGCCCCGCGCCGTGCGGGCTTGATACTTCAGGACGTTGCCATTGATGTTGATTACCTGGTAAAGCTGCGTGTCTTCCGCCGCGCGGGCCATCCACGCCTGCTTTTCCAGTTCGTACATCTTTGGGCCAGAGACCGAAACCACGTAGATGGTCCCGCCCTGCTTCGTGGTCAAACCGGTCTGCAGGTTGCTGCGGCCGTAGGTATGGTCGTGACCGGTGAGCACGATATCCACCTTATACTTATCGATGATCGGCTGCCAGAGGTCCCGCATGGCCTTGTTGTCCCGGCCCTTCGCGGTCGACAGCACCGGGTGGTGAAAGGTGAGGACCGTCCACTGATTGGGATTGTTGGCGAGGAGCTTGTCCAGCCACTCCGCCTGTTCGGCGTGTTTGCCGTTCGAGTCGAGCGAGACGACGCGGACACCCTGGATGTCGAGGTAGTAGTTCGTCTCAGGCAGCGTCGAAATGCCATTGGCTGGCAGCGTAAACTGCGGGCGCCAATGCGTATTTAGCATCCGCCCGCCGTACTCGTGATTGCCCGGGGTCGGAACCGACGGGATCGACCGGTTAATCCAACCTGCGCCGTTGTGCCACTCCCCCCATTGGTCGTCCCGGTTCGGGTTGTTGATCAGGTCGCCGGCATGGAGGATAAACCGCGCCTTGGGCGCATCGGCGAAACCGGCCCGCACCACCCGCGACCACAGCGAATAGAGGTCGTTCTGGGCATCGCCAAGGTAGATGAACTCAAGCGGCGCCGGCCCAGCCGCCGCCGTGCGGAACTGGTTCCATTCCGACCAGTTAAATCCGTCGCCGACACGGTAAACGTACTGCGTATCCGGCTTCAGTTCCGTAAACGTCACCGAATGATAATGAGCCAAATGCAACTCGGTCTGCAGCGGCTCGGACTTGGCCGCGACCGACTTGGCCTTCTTAACGAAACCGGCGGCGTCTTCGGCCAGCGCGATCTCGGCCACCGGCGCAGTCACTTTTGGAGAGGTCCGCCAGGTGACGGAGGCCGTAGTCGCCGGGTCGGCCGACCACGTCAGGATCACCCGGTCCGGATTTGCCGATGGCTTGTACAGTTCGGCCGCCGTCATCTTCGGATCGGGCTGCCCGGTAAGGCGGTAGGTCGCCAGGATGAGACAAAAAGCGAAACCAACGGCAAAAAGTCGACGCATAGCTCTCCAAGGTTAACAAGGTAGCGTTACGATACGATTTCCGGCCTACCGGTATCCCGCCGCTTGCAGCGCAAACAGTTCGGCATAGCGCCCGCCGAGGCTCACAAGTTCGCCATGACCGCCCTGTTCGACGATCCGCCCACCTTCGAGCACCAGAATGCGATCCGCCATCCGCACCGTGGAAAAGCGATGACTGATCAACACAGCCATCTTGCCGCGGGTCAACTCGGCGAAACGCTCGAATACTTCGAATTCGGCCCGCGCGTCCAGGCTCGCCGTTGGTTCG
>LNFE01000191.1 GCA_001464575.1 Acidobacteria bacterium Ga0077553
CGCCGCGACGACGTCGTCGGCCTCGTCGGCGCCTATGAAAACGGGCTCTACGGCCTCCAGCAGTTGCGCTCCTCCTCCGGCTACGAGTCCCGCCGCCGCGCCGCCCTCGCCGAAGTGGAATCCGCCAAGCTCAAAGCCGCCGCCGCCGCCTCCGCTATCGCCTTCGTGCAAACCAAGCTCGTCCCCGGCGAAACCACCGACGGCGCCCTCTTCTTCAACACCATGGCCAAGCCGCTGCCCCCCGGTATCCTCAAAGTCATCTGCGGCAACCAGCTCTTTGAGTTCATCCTCACCGAGTCAACACCCCAGCTCAAAACGCGCTAGCTGCACCTTTCGGCCGCCCGCCCGCATCCTACGGCATGACTCTATCTATGCCGAACTTATTCGATCCGCTTTCACTTGGTAGCCTCACGCTCTCGAACCGCATCGTCATGGCCCCCATGACGCGCAGCCGCGCCACCGCTGATGGTGTCGTCGGCGAGCTCACCGCCACTTACTACGCCCAGCGCGCCTCCGCCGGCCTCCTCATCTCGGAAGGCACCGTGCCCTCCGCCATGGGCAAAGGTTACGTCCGCATCCCCGGCATCTACACGCCCGAACAGATCGCCGGTTGGAAACTCACGACCGATGCCGTCCACGCCGCCGGCGGCCGCATCTTCTGCCAGATTATGCACTGCGGCCGCATCGCCCATCCCCACCTGCTCCCCGATCGCGCCCAAGCCGTCGCCCCTTCCGCCGTCACCCCCAACGTCAAAACCTGGACCGACGACCTCGGCATGCTGCCCCTCGAAGCCCCTCGCGCCCTCGAAACGCACGAGATCGCGGGCGTCATCGACGAGTACCGCCAAGCCACCGTCAATGCCCTCGCCGCCGGCTTCGATGGCGTCGAGCTCCACGCCGCCTCCGGCTACCTGCCCATGCAGTTCCTCTCGACGAGCACCAACCTACGCACCGACCAGTACGGCGGCTCCGTCGAAAACCGTATCCGCTTCGTCGTCGAAGCGCTGCAGGCGATGGTCTCCGTCGCCGGCCCCGAAAAAGTCAGCATCAAGATCAGCCCGGAAATGCCGTTCAACGACATCACGGACGCCAATCCTACGGAAACCTATACGGCGCTCGTCCAGGCCATCTCCGGCCTCGGCCTGGCCTATCTCCACGTCGCCCAGACGCTGCCCCAGCCGAACTACCACGCCCTGCTCCGCCCCCTCTTCGCCGGGCCCTACCTCGCCGGCGCCGGGCTCACGCAGGAATCCGCGACCGCCCTTCTGACCAACGGCCAAGCCGACGCCGCTGTCTTCGGCGCCGCCTTCATCGCCAACCCGGATCTCCCCGCCCGGTTCGCCGATGGCACGCCCCTCTCCGCTCCCGACCCGTCCACGTTCTACACGCCGGGAGCCAAAGGGTATACCGACTACTTGCCGAAGTAAGTTTCGTCAATCACAATCGGGGTGGTCGTCTTAATGGCGTCCACCTGCTTCTTGGCCAACTCCGGCCGCAGCTTCGCTTCAATGTCCTTCCGCAGATCTTCGAGTCCCTTCGCCTTCTTCTCTTCGACCAGGATCAGATGGTAGCCGAACGGGCTCTCCACCGGCTCGCCCACCTTGCCGATCGGCTGCGAAAACGCGGCCTGCTCAAACGCCGGGACCATCTGGCCCTTCGCGAAGAAACCCAGGTCGCCGCCCGCCGCGCCAGACCCGGCGTCGTCGCTCTCGGCCTTGGCAATCGCCGCAAAGTCGCCGCCGCCGTCAATCTTGGCCTTCAACTCTTTCGCCTTCGCCAAGGACTCTTCTTTCGTCAGGTCCTTCTGGCCTTCTTTCAGCGGTACCCGCGAACCCTGGAAGCGGATCAGAATGTGCTTGGCCTTCACCTCGGCAGCATCCGTCTTCATTCCCTCGTACGCTTTCACCACCTCGGCCTCGTCGATCTTCACCTTCTCGGAAATCTCTTTGAAGAGCGTCGACGCCAGCATCTGGTCCACCTGGAACTCGAGCTGCGCCTTCAGCTTCGGATCCTGGTCCACTTTGCGCTTCCGCGCTTCGAGCGCCATCATCTTCAGCTCAGCGAACTGCTCGGCCACGCGCCGCTTGTTCGGGCCGGAGGCCTGCGACTTGATCTGCTCGGGCAGCCCATCCAAGAAGCGCTCATACTCGCTCTTGGTCACCTTGGTCTCGCCAATCTGGATCACCACCGGATCATTCGCCTGCGCCAAAACTCCTGGCGCGGCCGGAGTCGCGGGTTTCGCCGCCGCTGCGGCGGGCTTGGCTGCTGCGGCCGGCTTGGCCGCCGCCGGTTTAGCGGCCGCCGGTTTCGCCGCGGCCGGAGCCGCCTTTTTGGGCGCGGGCGTCTGGCCGTTCACGACCAATGCAGAAAAAAGTGCAATACCGCTAAGTGCAACAAACTGAAAAGCTTTCATCTAGGTACCTCCTATCAGGATATCTTGAATCGGCCAAAATTACTTGCACCCGTTCGCTAGACTCACCCTAGAGGTTCAACTCGCATATGAAACCAGCTTCCAAACGGCCGAGTCCGGCCCGTCTCCGGGCTCTGTGGCCGGATGTCTGGGCCCTCGTCAAGCCCCGTCGCGGGGCCCTCGGCCTGGGCCTCGTCCTCATCGTCATCAGCCGTGTCGCCGGTCTGGTGCTCCCGGCGTCCACCCGCTATCTCATCGACGATATCCTCGGCAAACAGCAGTACGAGATGCTCAACCCGCTGATTCTGGCGGTCTTCGTCGCCACCGCCGTCCAGGCGGCCACGTCCTATACGCTCACCCAACTGCTGTCGAAAGCCGCCCAGCGCCTCATCGCCGAAATGCGCGGCAAGGTCCAGGCGCACGTCGGCCGGCTGCCCATCGCCTATTTCGACGCCAACAAGTCCGGCGCCCTGGTCTCCCGCATCATGAACGACGTCGAAGGCGTCCGCAATCTGGTCGGCACCGGCCTCGTTGAACTCGTCGGCGGTCTGCTCACCGCCGTGCTTTCGCTCTTCATCCTGCTGTCCATCAGCACGTCGATGACACTGGTCGCCATGTCGGTGGTCCTCGTCTTCACTGGCGTCCTGCAAAGCGCCTTCAGCAAACTGCGGCCGGTCTTCAAGGAGCGGGGCATCATCCAAAGCGAGGTCACCGGCCGCCTTACCGAGTCCCTCGGAGGCGCCCGCGTCATTAAGGGCTACCACGCCGAAGCGCGAGAAGAGGAGGTGTTTCGCCAAGGCGCCGACCGCCTCCTGAACAATATCCTGAAGTCGCTCAGCGGCGTCTCGCTACTTTCTCTCTCGGCGACCCTGTTGATGGGCATCGTCGGCGCCCTCGTCATGTGGATGGGCGCGGGCCAGATCATCAGCGGCACGTTGACCCTCGGCGGCTTCGTCACGTTCACCGCGTTTATGGCTTTCCTGATTGCCCCGGTCTTTCAAATCGTCAATATCGGGACCCAGTTGACGGAGGCGATGGCCGGCCTCGAACGCACCCGCGAAATTCTCAATGAACCCCGCGAAGAGGACGATCCCCGCCGCAAAGTGGTGCTCGGGCCCATCGATGGAGAGATCCGCTTCGACAATGTTTCTTTCCAGTACGAGGAAGGCAAACCGGTGCTGCAGAAGATTGGCTTCGTTTCGTCACCTGGTTCGATGACGGCCTTGGTCGGCTCCTCCGGCTCCGGAAAATCGACGATTATCGGCTTGATCGCGGCGTTTTATGTGCCGAATGAAGGTACGGTGTCTGTTGACGGCGTCGATCTGTCGACGGTTGCCATCTCGAGTTACCGGACGCAGATCGGAGTGGTGTTGCAGGATACGTTCCTCTTTGCCGGGACGATCCGCGAAAACATCGCCTTTTCGAAGCCCGGAGCTTCTGAAGAGGACCTGATGCGCGCGATCAAGATCGCGCGGGTCGACGAGTTCTGTGAGCGCTTCCCCGAGAAGTACGAGACGATTGTGGGCGAGCGAGGCGTCAAGCTCTCTGGTGGTCAGCGCCAGCGCGTATCGATTGCGCGAGCGATTCTGGCGAATCCCAGAATTCTGATTCTCGACGAAGCGACGAGCTCTCTAGACAGCGAAAGCGAGGCACTCATTCAAGAGGGTCTCAACTTCCTGATGAAGGGCCGGACGACCTTCGTGATTGCGCACCGGCTCTCGACAATTCGCCGCGCCGACCAGATTCTGGTTGTCGAAGCCGGCGAGATCGTGGAAAGAGGGACGCACGCAAACCTGCTATCTGCCAACGGCCGGTACCGCGATCTATACGACAAGCAGCAGGGTTTGGAGGAGAACCTCTTCCTAGCCCCCGGCGAGGGCGACGCCTAAGGCATGGCGTCGCCGCCACCAACGGCTTCGTTCCGAAATTTAATACACCGGCGTTCCCCCAACCGCGCCGCGACCGGCTGCAGCATCCTCAATGGCTTCGTTTCGTAGTCCCAAGCGCGTCGTGGCGCAAACGCGCTCCCGCAGCAAGGAGCCCGAGCCGCCAACTCCAAACCAGGAGACCACGGCGATAGGCAAAGCCCTTCAGTCACTGGTGGCTTCGTTTCGTAGTTTCACCAGCAATGAGCGAAACGGCTCTCCCCAAGCGCGTCGTGTCGCAAACGCGCTCACAAAGCGCGAAGCCCAAGTCGTTAACTCCAATCAGGAATCCATCGAGACTGGCCAAAGCTCTTCCATGCGATAGCTTCGTTTCGTAGCTTCACCAGCAATGAACGAAACGGCCCTGCCCGAGATCGTCGTGGCGCAAACGCGCTCCCGCTGCCTGAAGCCTAAGCAGCCAACTCCAAACCAGGAGACCACGGCGATAGGCAAAGCCCTTCTGTCACCGATGGCTTCGTTTCGTAATTTCACCAGCAAACAGCGAAGAGGCGATCCCCAAGAGCGCCATGTCGCAAACGCGCTTTTATAGCGTCAGGCCCCGGCCAAGACCAAGGCGACCCGTCGCAGTCCCGCCATCCCAATAGCCTCGCGGCGCAAATGCGCTCACACAGCGCCAAGCGAAAGTCGCCAGACCCCAACCAGGGCCAAGGCAACCGGTCGCAGTTCTGTCATCCCGAGTGGCAGCGTTGCGTCACCCAGCCTCGGCAAGGGCCAAACGCAACGCGCCAGCCGCCGTCTGCACCGCTTCGCGCGCCTGGGCAAACACCCCGGTCATCAATGCAAACCCATGCACCATCCCAGGGTAATCATGATGCTCCACAGACACCCCGGCCGCCCGCAAACGCGCCGCAAACGCTAGGTTCTCCTCCCGCAGGGGATCCACCTCCGCCGTCACCAAGTACGTCGGCGGAAACTTTCCAGAGTCCACCACAAACAGCGGCGACACCAATGGGTTCGTTTCGTCATGTGGTGCATAGGCCCGCCAGCCCCGCCGCATATCCGCCGCATTCGGCCAGGGCCCCGCCGCTAGCGCCTGGTCGCTCGTCGCATCGAGCATCGGGTAAAACAACATCTGCCAGGCAAACCCCGTCCCCGCCATCGCGGCCGCCAGGGCCCCACCGGCGCTGTCCCCGCCAATGGCCAATCTGTCCGCGCGGCCCCGCAACCAATCGGCCGCCGCCAACCCATCCTCATAAGCCGCCGGGAACTGGTGCTCCGGAGCCAAGCGGTAGTCCACCGCGCAAACCCGGCAACCCGACCGCCCCGCCAGCTCCCGGCAAAACCAGTCATGCGAATCAAGGTCGCCGCTGATGAACCGGCCCCCATGGAAATACAACAAAGCCCCAGCCGATTCCTCGCCATACAACCGGACCCGAACCCCATTGGCCAAAGCATCGGCAACCGCAACCGGCCCCTCGAAAGCCGCCTGATGCCGCCGCGCCCCCAGCATCGCCGCCCGCGTCTCCGCAATAGTCATCTCACTCCGCGGCTTCGCCCCCACGCAAAGTGCTATATAGCGCTCTAGCTCTCGAGACAAGCCATGACCTCGCGGTAGAACTCCGGATGCGACTCCCAAGTCTGCGCGGTCACCAGATGCCCATCCCGCACCGCCTGCCAGTGCTCCCACTTGCCCCCGGCCTGCACCACCTCGAACTTCACGTGCTCGTAGCAGGTCACCCGCCGCCCCTTCACCATCCCGGCCGCAATCAGCACCTGAATGCCATGGCAGATGGCAAACACCCACTTGCCCATCTCCCCAAAGGAACGCACCATCGCTAACACCCGTGCATCGTTCCGCAGATACTCCGGCGCCCGCCCACCCAGAATCAGCACCGCGTCAAAGTCCGCCGGCCGCACCTCGTCAAACGCCAGTTCGGCCTCGACTCCGTACCCCCGCCGTTCCACGTACGTGTCCCAGCCCGGCTCAAAATCGTGCATCACCAGGTTCAGCCGCCGCTTCTCCCGCGCCGCCACCACCGCGAGATAACCCTCTTCTCGCAGGCGATGGATCGCATACCAGCACTCATAGCTCTCCCCGCCGTCGCCGGTCAAAATCAGAACACTCTTCATTTCGTCAGATTCTCAAACCAATAGCAGCCGCTCTTGCCGCCCACCGCAAAGTCCAGGTCCCCATCCCCATCGATATCGCCCACCGCGATCTGCATCCCCGCCCCAGCCATACCGCCGTACTCGATGATGTGCCGCACCCACTCCATCCGCTTGCCGTCCGTCGTCCGCTGATACTCATACCAGTAGATCCCGAGCGCATCGTTCACACCCGGCTCATGGTCGTGCGCGAACAGCCGCTTGCCCGCAAGTAGATCCTTCTTGCCGTCTCCGTTCAGGTCCACCAGCGCCGTCGCGTGCGCCTGGCTCCAGACATCGTCCACCTTCTGCTCATTGCTGAACTTGCCATCGGCGTCCTGCGTCAGCCAGTAGATCCCAAAGTCATGCGCGTGCGGCCAGACGATATCGTTCCGTCCGTCCCCGTTCACATCAAGCGCATACATAAACCCGGTCGCCTTCTTGATCTCCCACGCCGCGTGCTCGGTCCAACTCGGCGCCTCGAGCCAACCCTTCGGCGTGATGATGTCCGTCTTCCCATCGCCGTTCACGTCCCCGGCCCCGATCCCGTGCCCGAAGTTCTTCTCATTCGCCACCTTCCGCTCGAACTTGCCCTTCCCAAACTCGTAGTAGACCGTCGGCCCCTTGCCGCCGAACTGCGGCAGAATCTCATTGGCCTTGCCGTCGCCATTCAGGTCCACGGAGAACATGAACTCAACGCTATTGCCCTCGTCAATCAGGTGCTCCTTCCACGTGCCCGCCTTGCCCGGGTTCTCAAACCACGAGATCCGCTTCGAGAAGTACGTACAGCTGATGATGTCGATCTTGCCGTCGCCGTTCACGTCCATCGTCAGGTCCGTGAAGTTGTCGATGTAGTTGTTCAGAAACCCCATCGTCCGGAACTTATGGCTCTTCCACTTCTTGCCCGGCAACTGCTCGTGCCAGTATTCGCCATTCACGACGTCCATCCGTCCGTCGCCGTTCACGTCGGCCAGTGCCGCCGTCTCATTCGCCCCGAAGTGGAGCTGGTGTTTCCGGAACGGAATGTCTTCATTGCGGCCCGCCCAGAGCGAACCGGCGGCCAACAGAATTAAAGCAAAGCGCTGCATCGCCCCGATTCTATCGGAGAATGCCCCGCTCTAGCAGATCGGGCAGAATCTGCCGCCGGATGCTTGGCGAGACCAGCTCCCGGTCGTCCCCGGCCCCGAACCAAACCAGCTCCGCAATCTCACCGCTGGCGGCCGGCGCTCCGCCCAGCACCCCGGTATAAAGCGAAATCCGCACCCGCCGCGGCTCCCCCGCCGCGTCGTCTTCGTAGTTGCCGAAGTGCTCTATAGCGCTAACGGTAGTGCCCAGCTCTTCCATAATCTCGCGCTCCAGCGCCTGCTCCTCCGTCTCCCCCTCGTCCGGCTTGCCGCCGGGCAGAATGAGAAGGTCCGTGCCATAGCTCTTCCGGCACAGCAGCACGCGGTTGTCCCGCACAATCAGAAGTCCGATCTTGTGAATCATTGCAGTATGGGAAAGGTCAGATAATCGTTCGGAATGAACAGGCTGCCCTCAGTGGTCGCGAGCGGCAGATTCACCTTCCGGCCGTGCAGCAGCGCCTGTTGAAACTGCCCTGCCACCGTCGCCACCTGCGCCGAGCTCTCGTGCGCGAACTCCAGCCGGTAGTGCCGAATGCCCGCGGCCTTCCACCGGCTCAAGTGTGCGCTCGCCTCCTGCGCCTCGGCCCCGAAAATCGTGTTGCGGCAACCCGCGTCCGCCAGCACCGGATGCGCCCGGCCCTGCGGATCCCGCACCGCCACCCGATGCGTCTCGCAAGGCCGCCCGCAATCTTTGTACGAGGTGCCGGTCGAAAGGAAGCGGCAGAAGACGCAGTGCTCGGTATGAAACACCGGCAGATGTTGATACGCAATCGCCTCGATCTGCTCCGGTCCCACGCGCCGCGCCAGGTCTGCCACCTGCTCCGCGTTCAGGTCGTGCGTCGGGGTAATCCGCTCGAGGCCCATCGAAAGAAACGTGTCCGCCGTCAGCGAGTTCGCCGCGTTCAAGCTGAAGTCGCCGACCATGGCCGTCCTCCCCCGCAATGCCTCCACCAAACCCGCCGACCGCACCAGCAGCGGTACCCCTAGCTTCGTCATGAACTCGGCCATCTTCTCTTCGCCCGGCTTAATCACCCGCGGGGTCGCCACCCGCACCGTCAGCCCCGTCGCCAGCACCCGGTCAAGGGATGGCCGAAGCCCGTACAGATCGAGGTAGTCGAGCGTAATGCTCGCCGGGGCAAACGCGATCGCTGCTTCGAGCTGCTCCGGCGTCCGGACCAGGAGATGCACCTGCGGCGGCCCGTCAACCGCTGGCCGAGGCGTCGCCGCCACAGTAACCGTGTGGATCGCCACCGGCGGCCGCGCCGCCTGCCGCTCCTGCAATCGCTCGACCGCCTCCCGCCGTACCCGGTTCAATAGGGAAACCGGAACAAACGGCTCGCCCTCCGCGGTCAACTCCACCGTCCCCAGTTCGTACGCCGTATTTCCCAAGCGGCTAAACTGCTCCCGCAGCGGTTCCAACGTCAATCCCCGGCTCTGCGCCGCCACCAGCGGCTCGCCGGAATCGACGGTCACGGTGACCGCGCCGACCGTCCACGCCGTCCGCAGGGGCGATCCGACGCGCGCTTCGGCGACCACATCCACCCGCTGCTTCCGCACGAGCGAGCCCTGTGTGTAGGGCTTGGCGGCCTTATCGACGTCCGCGTCATGCGTCCGCCAAACCAAATCGCCGGGCCGGATCCGGCCGAAGTCGATCGCCCCATTCGCGAACCGTAGCTCGCCCCGATCGCTGACGCTGTAAACGCTCCCACCCTCTTCCCGTTCCTGCGGGCTCCGCCAGTCTGCCGCGTCGAAGACGAGCCCATCGCCCGGCTTGCACGGCACCGCGAGATCGACGACCACCGCCTCCGGCAACACCCGGTTCACGACGCCGATCCGAACACCCCGGTGCCGCGGCGAACGGCCCTCGACGACCGTCTGGTGGTTCGTCCCGCTTAAGAAGAAGGGGCCAAGCCCCCGCGAGTACACCTGTTCGAGTAACGGCTTCTGCCCGGCCACGTCGAGGCCGTCGACGGCCATTCGATAGGCCCGCGTCGTCAGCGCCACGTACTCGGCGTCCTTGTACCGGCCTTCAATCTTCAGCGCGCCAACACCGGCCGCGACGATCGCCGGCACCTGATCGAGCGTATAGAGGTCGCCCGGCGAAAGCAGATACCTCGCGTCGCCCAGCGGCTCCACCGCCCCATCGACGAGCAACTCATAAGGCAATCGGCACGCCTGGGCGCACTGGCCGCGGTTGGCGCTGCGCCCGCCCCAAGCCTCGGACGAAAAGCATTGCCCGGAGTACGCCACGCACAGCGCCCCGTGGACAAAGATCTCAAGCTCGCACGTAGTCGCTGCCTTGATCTGCCGGATCTCGTCGATCGACAACTCCCGCGCCAGCGTCACCCGCTGGACTCCGAGGCTTTGTGCGAGGCGCACTCCTTCGGCATTCGTGATGCTCATCTGCGTGCTCGCGTGGACTTCGAGGTCCGGAGCCAACTCCCGCACCATCCGCAGGACTCCCACGTCCTGAATGATCACCGCATCCACCCCGGCGGTCGCGATGGCGGCCAGCACGCGCTTGGCCTCGGCCAACTCATGCTCAAACACCAGCGTGTTGAACGTCACATAGCCGCGAACCCCACGCTGGTGGAGGGTCCGCATCACCTCCGGCAGCTCTTCGAGCGAAAAGCCCACTTTGGCCCGGGCGGTAAAGTGCTTCAGGCCGAAATAGACGGAGTCGGCTCCAGCCTCGACGGCGGCCCGCAACTGCGGCCAATACCCCGCGGGGCTCATGATTTCCGGCTTCACCCCTCTAGGATAGCGCCCCGCTCTGTGTTAGCCTAAAGGGTAACGCGTGGCGCTATCGTCTAGTGGTTAGGACGGGGCCCTCTCAAGGCCCAGGCAGGAGTTCAATTCTCCTTAGCGCTACCAACGAAAACTAAACACTGCCAAACTTGCTCCAGTCGTATTCGCTGTTGCCTGGTTTGGCTTTATTGTTTTTCTTGCCCAGGGCGAGAATGTGTTGATCGGTTCCCAGCGGAGAACCAGCGTACACCCAAGCCACTCCGATCTTGTCGGTGATGTGAGCGTGCCGAGCCTGGGCATTCAGGGCGGTCGGGCCAGGCTTACCGTACGTCGGAGCGTCCGTGCGGACAATTGTAAGCTTGTTTAATATGTCTTGATCCGCTTCGCAAGCGGTTCGCAATTTCGCGGTCTCATAAGTCATTGCCATCGGAAAAAACCCTCCTCCAGCATCGTACCCGCAGGGCTCCGTTTGCACAATGCAGGAATCGCCCTACGCAACCGCAAGTTGCCGCAGTAAACCGCCTTCCGCCCGGATCGGTTGCCGCTTCGGAGTCGTAAAGCGCCGGTTCATTTCTAGCGCGTTCCAGAACGACTGCCCGCCGGCGTCATTCGTAAAAAATACGAAGGATTTATCGGCAAATGCCGCAACATCTTGGATGCGCGCCTGCCACTGGTCCAACTCCGCCACGGAATATTTGTAGCCCGCCCCGCGCGATGGCAGCCGCTCTTCAAAATCCACAAACCAGTCCAGACGCTGCTTGCCATGCAGCCGGACATAGCCAATACCAGACGTCAGATTCGCCGTCGGACCCATCGCCCGGATGTGTTCCGGCTGGTCAATATTGGCAAACCCTACCCGGTAGTCGATCAGCGTGCCCACGGCCTCCGAACACCCCCAGCTTTCATGGCGCATCTCGGCCACCAGCGGAAACTCCGCAAAGGCCCTGCGAAGCTGAACGAAATAATCCCGGTTCTCCTGCGTAAACCGGAACGACCACGGAAACGTCATCAGCACCGCACCCAGCTTTTTCGCCCGGCGTAATGGCCGCAACGCCGCGCAGAACGCCTCCACCGACGGGATGTCCATCCGCCGTTCATGCGTAAACTGCCGGTGCAGCCGCGCCACAAACTGAAACCGAGGATTGCAGGCACTCTTGTCCAGCCACAGCTTCGCCACCTCCGGCCGCGGGTACGACTCAAAGCTCGCCGGAATCTCCACCGCGTCAAACCGCTCGGCAATAAACTGCAGAGGATGAAATCCCTTCGGCTTCCCGGACGGGTAGATCACCCCTTCCCAGTGCGGAAAGTTCCAGCCAGAAGGGCCGACCAGCACCGGGGTGCGGGCGGGCGTCAACGTATCGGGGTCCAATTGGAACTTGGTCATGGGAAGCCTCGGTCGATCTTTGCTCTTTGTTCGCCCCCAGAATAAGGCAGATCCAGGAGGTAGTCAAGAGAAAAGATTCGCCTCTTCTTCGCCTTCGGGCGGGCCCAAATAAAATGAGTCGATTCGTAACCTACAGCAGGGCCCCGACGCTATACATTTAAATCCCCGTTACGAAGGACGGGCGCGCACCCCAAACCTCAAGTTACGCGTCCGTCCGCCTCTCCTAATTACTCAAACATCCCTTCGTACAGCACGCTGGTCAAATACCGTTCGCCGGAATCCGGTAACACCACCACAATCGACTTACCCTTCATCTCGGGTTCCTGCGCTAGCTTCAGAGCCGCGGCAGCCGCCGCTCCACACGAGATGCCACACAAGATTCCTTCCTCACGGGCCAAGCGCCGCGCCACTTCGACGGCCTCTTCGTTGCTCACCTGCTCCACGCGGTCCACGATCGAGAGGTCCAGGGTGTCCGGGATGAAGCCGGCGCCAATTCCCTGAATCTTATGCGGCCCGGGCTTGATCGCCTCGCCGTTCCGGGACTGCGTGATCACCGGGCTGTTCACCGGTTCGACGGCCACGGAGAGAATCTGCTTCCCGCGGGTGTGTTTGAAGTAGCGGGAGATGCCCGTAATGGTGCCGCCGGTCCCGACGCCCGCCACCAGGGCGTCCATGTTGCCGTCGAGGTCGTTCCAGATCTCCGGTCCGGTGGTTTGCTCATGAATC
The DNA here is from genome assembly GCA_001464575.1 of Acidobacteria bacterium Ga0077553. GTDB lineage: Bacteria > Acidobacteriota > Terriglobia > Bryobacterales > Bryobacteraceae. The sequence continues at coordinate 12,424 of LNFE01000191.1, forward strand.
GCCGGATTGGCGGGGTTCTTGAACTGCTGCAGGAGGACGTACCGGTTTGGATCCCGCGCGACCAGTTCCTCGGCCTTGGCAATCGCGCCCTTCATGCCCAGGGGGCCGTCGGTGAGCACCAGGTTGGCTCCAAAGGCCTTCAGTACCTTGCGGCGTTCAATCGAGATCGTTTCCGGCATCGTCAGGGTGATCGAGTACCCACGCGAGGCGGCGACAAACGCCAGCGCGATGCCGGTGTTGCCACTCGTCGGCTCGATCAGCTCCTTACCCGGCGTCAGGATACCCCGCTTTTCGGCGTCCCAGACCATGGAGGAGCCGATGCGGCATTTGACGGAGTACGCCGGATTCCGGCCTTCAATCTTCGCGTAGACGGTTGCCCCGCCGGGAGCCACCACACGATTGAGTTTCACAAGCGGCGTATTGCCAATCGACAGCGAGTTGTCCTGATAGAGCATGGATAAGCTTCCTTGGAATTTAGATATCCCAGTTCGGGATGTACTTGCCTTGACGTTCTTTCCAGCGCGCGGCCAGATCGGCCAGGCTGGTTTGATCGATCACTTCGGAGACCGCCCGGTCGACGCGGCCCCACATCTCAGAAAACGGAGTTTCCCCCCGGCGCTTTACCGCGCCCGGCGGCGTGCCTTTTCCTCCATCAATGTGGCGAATCACCTCGCCGACGGTGATGGTATCGGCGGGGCGGGCCAGCAGGTAGCCGCCGTCGGCGCCGCGCCGCGACTCCACGAATCCGCCCTGCTTCAAGCCAGCGAGAATCAACTCCAGAAACTTCTGCGGAATCTTCTGGCGCCGCGCGATATCGGCTATTTTTATGGGTGTTGCGCCTGCCTGGGCGGCCAAGTCAAACAACGCGTGCAACGCGTATTCGCCTTTAACGGAGATCGTCATGCGGGTGGGTGAAAGGGGAGGAAAAGAGAATCCCTATTTCCTACTAGGGATTATACTATTCGCCCGGCACGATCAACTTGCTGCTGCCCGTTGCGCCCGCAGCGGCACCCCTCGCACAGAGAGGCTCTCGACGAGGCTCGCGTGATAGCCGGGATCGAGCAGGAAGTCTCCTCCCGATGGGGTGGCCAAGCCGCGGTGTACCAGCAATAGCAGCAGCTGGGTTTCGCCCGCGCTCAGCGCTGCTCCCGGAATCCGTGCAAGGCCATCGGGGCCGGCTTGCACTTTGCGCAGCAGGTCGCGGGCAAAAACCTGCCCGTCCAGCGAATCGAGCGCTGCCGCCGCGGCGGCCCACTGCACCTCGGGCGCTCCGGCGCTTACGATCGCAATCAGGATGATAATCAGGTCTAAAGACAGCGCAAGCGCGAACGAAAAGACGTGTCTCGCCGTGGGTGCGCCGAACAGTTCGGTGAACGCCAGCAGCAGGTCCTCCTGATTGGACCCGGTGCGGTCGGTAAACTCCGCCAGCGAGGGGATTGTCGGCCGGTCGATCGCGCCGGCGTGCAGGGTCTCCGTCACTTCGGTCCAGGGGATGCCGCTGGTGGCCTGTTGATACGCGCGTAACTGGTCCGCACTGGAGTCGGTCGCCTTGGCGCGCTGGCGCCACTGGGCGATCGCTTGTCTGGCGGCTAGAATCTGTGTCTGGGTCTGTTCGGCGATGCGCGTATAGCGGGCGAATGCGGAGTAGCGAACGCCTTCGCCGGATCCTTCGCGGCCCTGGGCTTCGCGGGCCACGGCCTCGCGAACGCGCGCGAGGTAGGGGTCCGCGTCAACGGCCTTGGCCAGGAAGCCGACCCGCTTTTCTGCCTCGGTCATTTCTTCGAGGGCGACGACATGCTTCCGCGCCTCGGCTTCGGCGGCAGCCAGCGTTTCGTCGGTCTTCTGGGCCGCCAACGAAAGACGGTCGAACAGCTCCCGCTGCACCACGGCCGGCCGCTCTTTCTGGGCGAACCAGGTGTAGAGACTGGCATAGGAGAACGCGACGGAGACCAGGGCCGTGATGGCGTAGACGACCAGGATCTGGGCACGGCGATGGCGGTGCCGCGTCAGCAACCACGCCGTGAAGAGCATCGCCGTCTGGACGCCGAGCGAAGCTAGAAAGGCGAACCAGCGTGAGAGATAAAGCGCCATTCCTTCGAACGTCGTGTACCAGCTCACGATGGACAGCAAAACGCTTGCTACGAACAAACCGCGGATCATCTGTTGCAGGCAACGTAATCCGCGGCGGGAAAGTTCAGACTATTTCCATTGCCAGTTGTCGGGCTGGGTCTGTTTGCGGGGCGTGACGCGGGCGGATTTGCAGATCGCCTCCATCTTCGCCACCACGGCTGGATTCTGCGCCGCCACGTTTTTCCGCTCGCCCAGGTCGATGCTCAGGTCGTAGAGCTCTAAGGGCCCGTTGGCCTCCGGCCGCACCGCCTTCCACTTCCCTTGGCGCACCGCTTGCGGGGGCATCTCCTCGGCGAACGTGCCGCTGATGGGATAGTGCCGTGGCAGCTCCCAATACAGATACTCGTGCTGCACCTGCTTGCCGGTGCCGAGCAGCGCGGGCACAATCGACACGCCATCAATGTCTTTGGGCGGCGTGGCGCGGGCCAACTCGGCCAACGTCGGCAGGACGTCCTGAAACATCCAGGGATAGGCGCTCACTCCGGGCTTGATGCGGCCTTTCCAATGGACGATCATCGGCGTCCGGATGCCGCCTTCGTAGAACGTCGTCTTATGCCCGCGGAGCGGCCCTGAGGAGTTGAAGTAGCCGCCGTCGTTCCAGATCGGCGTCGCCGAACCGTTGTCACTGCAGAAAAACACGATCGTGTTGTCAGCGACCTTCTCTTTTTCGAGCAGTTCCATCACCCGGCCAACGTAGTCGTCCATCCGCGAGATCATCGCCGCGTAGGCGGTGCGGGGCTTAGGCTGGTTGGCGTAGTGGTTCCGAGGGTCGACGTAGGGGCCATCCTCCGTGATCTTGCCTTCGAACTGCTCCATCTTCTCGCGCGGGGCAAGCAGTTCCAGGTGAGGAATCGTCAACGGGACATAGCAGAAAAAGGGATTCTTCTGCCGGGCGTGCTGGCGAATGAATCCTTCCGCCATCCCAAAGACGGCATCGTTGGTGTATTGCGTGAAGGTCTTGCCGACGCCGCGCGGCGATTCCTCCATGTTTTCGTCGGCGAACAGGTAACCGGGATAATGGTAGTGCGCGTGGACCTGGTGCAGAACGCCATAGAACGTGTCGAAGCCCTGCTTGGTGGGGACGCCCGTGGTTTCGTGGTCGCCCAAGCCCCACTTGCCGAAGCAGCCGGTCTTGTACCCCGCGCTGCGTAGGACTTCGGCGACGGTGACGTCCTCGGGCAGCAAAGGGACGCCGCCGGAGTTGGCGCGGATGGAGGTATGCCCCATGTGTTTGCCGGTCATCAATACGCTGCGGGACGGCGCGCAGACCGTGCAGCCGGCGTAAGCGTCCGTGAAGCGCAGGCCGCCGGCGGCGAGCCGGTCGATGTGCGGCGTGGGAATGTGCTTTTGTCCGTAGCAGCCGAGGTCGCCGTAGCCGAGGTCGTCGGCCAGGATAAAGAGGATATTGGGCGGGGGGACAGCCTGTGCCTGCGCCGCGGCGGCCCAGGCGGCAGAGAGGAACGTTCGCCGGTTCATGTCCTCTTAGTCTAGTAGCGCGGGACGGCGGAGTCGATCTCGCGGCTCCACCGGTCGATGCCGCCGATCATGGAGACACAGTTCGAAACGCCCTGCCCCCGGAGCCACTGCACCACATTCAGGCTGCGCACCCCGTGGTGGCAGTAGATCACCAGCAGGGTCTCGTCGGCTTGCGCATCCAACTGCTGGAGGTTGGCGGGTACGTTGTACATGGACAGCAGATTGGCGCCATCAATCTGGCAGATGGCCCACTCCTCAGGCTCGCGGCAGTCGATGAGGCAAAGCTTTTCGCCGGCCTCGCGCTTGGCTTCGATCTCCTGCGGGGTAAGCTCCAAATGGTCCATCGCCTAATGATCCCGAGCGGTGACCAGATCCGTTACGCTGACGAGCGCCCGCTGGAACGGCGAATCGGGGAACTGATTGATGAGCACGCGGGAGCGATCGGTGAAGATGGCTGCCCGCTCCATGGCGCGCTCGACGCCGCGGTACCGCGTCACGATGTCCAGAATGGTGGCGAAGGAAACCTTCTCATAATTGCGCTCGCGCAGGACCGTTTCCACCTGCAGACGCTCGGCTGGGGTCGCTTCCTGCAACGCGTAGATGAGCGGCAAAGTGACTTTGCCCTCTTTCAGATCGTTGCCGACCGGCTTGCCCAGCACCTTTTCCCGGGAGGTATAGTCGAGGACGTCGTCCACCAGTTGGAAGGCGATGCCGAGGTTCCAGGCGAACTCGCCGAGCTTGGCTTCGTCGGCCTCGCCTGCTCCGCCGGCCATCGCGCCCAGCCGAGCACAGACGTTGAAGAGGCTCGCCGTTTTCCGGTCAATCAGCTCCATGTAATCCGCTTCAGAGACTTCCAGCCGGCCCAGTCTTTCGAGCTGCACCAGTTCGCCTTCCACCATCAACTGGGTGAGGCCGATCAGCAGATCGAGCACGCGGAAGTTGCGGGAGCGCAGGGCGATCTGGAAAGCCTGCATGTACAGCCAGTCGCCGGAGAGCACCGAGGTCTGGTTGCCGAAGAGCACGTTGACGGAGGGTTGGCTGCGGCGCGTCTGCGCCTCGTCAATCACATCATCGTGGACTAGCGTGGCCGTATGGACCATTTCGACCACCGCCGCCATGGCAATGGCCGCCTCGTTGGCTTCGCCGAACAGCTGGCAGGAGAGCAGAACCAGCGTGGGCCGTAGCCGTTTGCCGCCGCTCTTTTGGAGGTGCCGGTTGATGGCGGTGACGGCATCGACCGAGGAGATCGATTCCAGCCCCATCTTCTCTTCAACGCGCCGGAGATCCGCTTCAACAAGCTTGAAGATATCGCGGGCTGTTAACGCCTGGCCAAGCTTGCTCAGTCCCATGGAATCAACCAGTGTATCCTTCCGCCGCTTCGGGGAACAACCGGAGAAAATTGGCGGTGGTGGCGGCGGCCACCTCGGAGTAAGTGACATTTTTCAGCTCCGCTATCTTCTTCGCGGTTTCAACCACGAAGGCCGGCTCGTTGCGTTTGCCCCGGTAGGGCAGGGGAGCGAGGTAGGGGGCGTCGGTTTCGACCAGGATGCGGTCGAGCGGGGTGAGCCGGGCGGCCTCCTGCACTTCCGGCGCCTTGGAATAGGTCACGATGCCCGAAAAGCTGATGGTGAAGCCCATTGCCAGGCTTCGTTCGGCCTCGGCCGGGCCGCCGGTGAAGCAGTGCATGATACCGGGCAGGGCAGCGGGAGTCCAGTGCTTTTCGAGGATTGCAAACGTATCGGGCCACGCCTCGCGTGTGTGGATGGCAATGGGCTTCCGGGCTTCGGCCGCGATCTCGAGCTGCTGGATGAACACGGCTTGCTGCACGTCTCGCGGCGAGAAGTCGTAGTGATAATCAAGTCCGATTTCGCCTAGGCCCACAATCTTACGATGCCCCATGAGAGACCGGAGTTGCGGAATACATTCAGGGGTCCACTTGGCGGCGTCATGGGGGTGGACGCCGGCGGTGGCGTAGATAAAGGGGTAGGCCTCAGCGAGGCGGAGGGCTACTTCGAGGTCGGGGGGGCCGTCGCCGGTACCGATGGCGAGGAGGAGCTGGACGCCGGCGGCGCGGGCCCGCTCGATGACGGCGTCGCGGTCGGCCGCGAAGCGCGCGCCATCGAGGTGGCAGTGGGAGTCGATGAGCATTACTTCAGGCGGGCGCCGACGGGAACGTCTTCGAGGAAGCCGGCGACGGTGGGTTTGCCGTCGAGGACGGAGGCGGCGACGATCATGCCGTGGGACTCGATGCCCTTGAGCTTGCGGGGGGCGAGGTTGGCGACGATGACGACTTTGCGGCCGAGCATGGCTTCGGGGTCGTAGACCTGCGAGATGCCGGCGACGATGGTGCGCGGTTCGGCCTCGCCGATGTCGACCTTCATGTGAAGGAGCTTGTCGGAGCCTTTCACCTTTTCCGCGAACTTCACCTGGCCGACCCGGAGATCGACCTTGACGAAATCGTCGATGGTGATCTGGTCGGCGAGGGGGATGCCGCCGGGATGGGCCGGGGCGACGGGCTCGGGGGTCTTGCCGAGGAGGATGTCCTGGCGGGTCTTTTCGATCTCTTCGAGTTCGTTCATTTTGTCGATGGTCGGCTGCATTTCGAGGCGCGGGAAGACGGGTTCGACGGCGGGGATGGCCTGGCCGGCGGGGAGTTGGCCGGCTTCGAGCTGGCCGAAGCGTTCAGCGGTGATGGGGGTCGAGTAGCCGAGCAGGCGCCAGATTTTGGCGCAGCTTTCGGGGAGCACCGGAGCAGCGAGAACGGTGGCGACCCGGAGGGCGTCGGCGATGCTATAGAGCACTTCGTCGAGCTTGGCGTCTTCCTTCGCCTTGAAGAGCTTCCAGGGGGCTTGTTCGACGATGTACTTGTCGGCGGCGGTGATCAGTTGCCAGATCGATTCGAGTCCCTTTGAGAATTCGAAGTTTTCATAGCCTTGGATGGCGGCGGAGACGGCCGTGGGGATGGGCAGCGTGAGTTCGGCGGGGCAGGCCGGAATCACGCCGCCGCGGTACTGCTGGATCATGCTGAGCGTGCGGCTGGCGAGGTTGCCCAGACCGTTGGCGAGGTCGGCGTTGTAACGGGTGACCATCGCGTCGTAGGCGAAATTGCCGTCGGCGCCGAAGACGATCTCGCGGAGGAGATAGTAGCGGAGGGCGTCGGCGCCGATCGCCTGGCGGATGGGTTCTGGGCGGACGATATTGCCGCGGGACTTCGACATTTTGTTGTTGTCGAAGAGCAGCCAGCCATGGGCGAAGATCTTTTTGGGGAGCTCCCAGCCGGCGGCCATCAGAAACGCGGGCCAGTAGACGGCGTGGAACCGGACGATCTCCTTGCCGATCAGGTGGAGATCGGCGGGCCAGCGGCCGTCTTCGACGACAGCAGTGTGATACGCCATCAGCGCGTCGAACCAGACGTAGAAGACGTGGCCGGGCTCGTCCGGCACCGGGATGCCCCATTTGATGGTGGTGCGGGTGATGGAGAGGTCGGCGAGGTCCTGCTTCAAGAACGCGAGGACTTCGTTGCGCCGGGTTTCCGGCTGGAGGAACTCGGGGTTGTTCTCGTGGAGCTCGATGAGCTTGTCGCGGAAGGCCGAGAGCTTGAAGAAGTAGTTCTCTTCGGTGACCTTTTCGAGGGGCTGGCCGGTTTCGGGGTCGACGTCGCCTTCTTTGGCGTCGGGGACGAAGGCTTCGTTCACGACGGAGTAGAAGCCGGTGTAGGAGCCCTTGTAGATGTAGCCGTTGTCGAGGCAGGCCTTGAACAGGCGCTGGACGTTGGCGGCGTGCTTCGGGTCCGTGGTGCGCTGCTCGTGGTCGAGCGCGAAGCCGAACTTCTTCCAGGTGTTGGAGAACTCTTCGGCGACCGCGGTGGTGAAGGCTTCCGGCGTCTGCCCGGCCTTCTCGGCCGAGCGCTGGATCTTGATGCCGTGCTCGTCGGTGCCGGTGGTGAGCACGACGTCGAAACCCTGCATCTGCTTGTAGCGCTTGATGACGTCGGCCGCGATGGTCGTGTACGTGTGCCCGATGTGGGGGGCGGCGTTGACGTAGTAGATGGGGGTGGTTATGTAGTACTTGTCCATTTAGAACTCTTTGAGATAGGCGTAGTGGGCCTGGGCCAGCACGTCTTTGAGCGGCACGCCCTTCGCTTCGGCGAGGGCGCGGCAGTCGTCATACTCAGGGGTGGCGCCTTGGGCGGTGATCTTCATGCGGACGTCGCCCCACGGGGTTTCCACGCTCAGGAAACGGCGGGTGGCGACGCGGCGTTCGGCGGTGGTGATGCGGAGGCCGATGGTGGTGGTTTCGCGGAGCACGATGGCCGCGAGGGCGTCGGTGTCCTCAGGCTTGGCGATGACGCTGAGCAGGGTTCCCGGCCGGTTCTTCTTCATTTGAAGGGGCTGGAGCGTGACGTCGAGGGCGCCGGCGGCAAAGAGACGGTCCATGGCGTAGCCGAGGATTTGGGGGTTGGCGTCGTCGATGTTCGCTTCGAGGATGTTGACCGTCGTCGCCTCTTTCGCGCCGCCGCGCTGGCCGATGGTGGCCCGGAGAACGTTGGCCTGGACCTTGAAATCGGCGGTTCCGGCGCCGAAGCCGGTGGCTTGGATGGAGAGCGCGGGCATGGCGCCGAAGTGGGTGGCGAGGGTGGCGACGATGGCGGCGCCGGTGGGAGTGGTGAGCTCCATGGCGGGACCTTTCGCATAGATCGGCTTTTGCTTGAGCAGTTCGGCGGTGGCCGGGGCGGGGACGGGTAGGGTGCCGTGTTCAGTCTCGACGAGGCCGCTGCCGACGTTGATGGGGGAGCAAGCGATTTCGGTGACGCCGAGCAGGTCGAGGGCGACGCAAGCGCCGACGATGTCGGAGATGGAGTCGACCGCGCCGACTTCGTGGAAGTGAACGAGATCGAGCGGAACGCCGTGGACGTGGGCTTCGGCTTCGCCGAGCTTCATGAAAATGTTGAGGGCGTTTTGCTTGGCGGTGGCGGAGATGGCGCTGGCTGCGCCGATGATTTTGGCGATGTGCGGGAGATGGCGGTGGTCCTTTTGCTTACCGCCGTCGACGTGGAACTTGGTGGCGGCAAGGCCGTTCCGTTTCGTTTTTTCGTAGCGGTAGGTGGCGCCGAGGTTGAGCGAATGGAGGCAGTCGAGGACGCTGTCGCCGTTGGCGCCGGCGTCGATGAGAGCGCCGACGGTCATGTCTCCGGAGATGCCGGAGAAGGCGTCAAAGTAGCACGTCGTCATAGGGTCCTCTTTGATGGTACGACGAAGCCTACAGCGCGGCGCGGGCGGCCAGAACTTGGGCGACAGCTTCGTCCGTTGTTTCGGCGAGCGCCGTCAGGTGGCCCATTTTGCGGCCCGGCCGGGCGGAGAGTTTGCCGTACAGATGGAGCTTCACTGCGGGGAAGGCGGCTGCGGCGGCCCAGTTGGGTTCGTTTTCCGTCCAGATGTCGCCGAGCAGGTTGGCCATAGCGGCGGGGCGGAGCAGGTCAGTTGCGCCGAGGGGGAGGCCGCAGGTGGCGCGGAGTTGTTGTTCGAACTGGCTGGTGATGCAGGCGTCGAAGGTGAAGTGGCCGGAGTTGTGCGGGCGGGGGGCGAGTTCGTTGATGAGCAGTTGATCGTCCTTGGTCAGGAAGAATTCAACGCAGAGCACGCCGACGGCGTCGAGCTGTTCCATCACGGCGCGAGCGATGGCAATGGCTTCGTTTCGTACTTTATCGCTGACGCGGCCGGGGGCGCGGGTCAGGTCGAGGATGTGATTCTTGTGATCGTTTTCGACGACGCCGTAATGAACGAACTGGCCGTCGACCCCGCGGGCGGCAACGACGGAGACTTCACGGTCAAAGTCGATGAGCTTTTCAAGGACGCACTGCTGGCCGTTGGCGCGCCGCCAGGCTTCTTCAGCGGCAGAGGCGGAGTAGAGTTTCGATTGTCCCTTGCCGTCGTAGCCAAAACCGGCGGTCTTCAGAATACAGGGGGCTCCGAGCGCGGCGATGGCGGCTTCGAGGTCGGCGAGGGAGTTCACCTCGCGGAAGGGGGCGAGGGGGAGGCCATGTTTGACGAGGAACTGCTTTTCGCGGAGACGGTTTTGCGTCGTGTGGAGGACTTCGCCGCGGGGCCGGACGATGGTGGATTCGGCGCAGGCGGCGGCCGTCGCCGCGGGTACGTTTTCGAATTCGAAAGTGACGGCGCGGACCTGGCTCGCAAAGCGGCGGACGGCGTCGAGATCCTCATACGGAGCGACGATTTCGTGATCGGCGACCTGGCCGGTCGGGGTGTCGGTATCGGGGGAGAACGTATGGACGCGATAGCCCATGCGGCGGGCGGCGATGGCGAACATGCGGCCGAGTTGGCCGCTGCCGAGGACGCCGACGGCATTGCCGGGCGGGATGACGCGGGGTGTCATGGAAGGGTTTGTTCGCGGACCATGTCGGCGAGGCCGCGACGATAGGCCTGGAGCTGGGTGCGCAGGTCGGGGCGATTGGTGGCGAGAATCTGGATCGCTAGCAGGGCGGCGTTGATGGCGCCGGGCTTGCCGATCGCCAGGGTGCCAACCGGAATGCCGCCGGGCATCTGGACGATGGAGAGTAGGGAATCCATGCCCTTGAGAGCGTGGCTTTCAATGGGGACGCCAAGAACGGGGACGGTGGTTTGGGCGGCCACCATTCCGGGGAGATGGGCGGCGCCGCCCGCCCCGGCAATGATCACTTGCAAGCCCCGGTCTTCGGCCGAACGGGCATACTCGGTGAGCAGGTCGGGCGTCCGGTGGGCCGAAACCACCTTACATTCGTGCGGGACGCCGAAATGCTTGAGCATCTCGTCGGCGTGAAGCATGGTGTCCCAATCGGACTTGCTTCCCATGATCACGCCGACGAGAATGTGCTCTGTCATGTTTGGTTACTGGCCCTGGCCAAGCGAGAAGTCGGGGCGGCCGTTGAAGGTGCAGAGGCTCTCGTACTTCACGAAGTCATACTTCGCGTCGAGGAGAGACTGCATCTGGGCGATGACCTGCGCATGCGTCACGGGTCCGTTTTCAGTCGCCGACGACATGAACCGGCAGCGCCAGGTATCGCAGCAAAGGGTGTCGGGGAAGCCGTTCGGCCACACTTTCACGCCACGGTTCGAGATCATGACCAGCTTCAGGCCGTCGATGGCAACCTTCGAAAGGGCCGGGCCGAACTCTTCGGGTCCGCCGCCCGTCCAATTGATGAAGATGTCGACACCGATCTGCTCCTTCACTTCCGGAACGTAGTGCGACTTCCGGTCGGTCAGATCCTGTTGCGGGGCCTTGCTGTAGCGAACGGGTTTCAGCTTCTCCGGTTCCTGGCCGATCCGGTCTACTACCGCCTGAGCAAACTCCCTCGTCCCAACCTTCTGCGTCGAAACGCCTTCGGTGTAGACGTCGTAGGTGTGGATGCCGTCCTCGAGCGTCCGGAGCCAGGCGTTGTGGACGCGTTCAGCGATGTCGGGCTGATCGATATGAACCAGCATCATGACCGAGCCCAGGAGCAGGCCGGAGGGGTTGGCGAGATTCTGGCCCGCGCGGCGAGGGGCGGAGCCATGGATGGCTTCAAACATAGCGTATTTCACGCCGATGTTCGCCGAACCGGCCAAGCCGACGGAGCCAGCGATCTGCGCGGCCACGTCCGAAAGGATGTCGCCATAAAGGTTGGGCATTACGATCACGTCGAAGACTTCCGGCGAGTCGGCCAGTTTGGCCGCGCCGATGTCGACGATCCAGTGTTCGTTCTCGATTTGCGGGTATTCCGTGGCAATCTCATCGAAGACCTTGTGGAACAGGCCGTCGGTGAGCTTCATGATGTTGTCTTTAGTGAAGCAGGTGACCTTCTTGCGATTGTTTCGGATCGCGTATTCGAAGGCGTACCGGACGATGCGCTCACAGCCGGGGCGGGAGATGAGCTTTAGGCACTGATAGATCTCCTGGCTTTGCCGGTGCTCGATGCCGGCGTAGGTGTCTTCCTCGTTCTCGCGGACGATGACCACGTCCATTTTGGGATGCAGCGTATCGACGTACGGGTGGTAGGCCACGCAGGGACGAATGTTGGCATACAGGCCCAGCATCTTGCGGGTGGTGACGTTCAGGCTCTTGAAGCCGCCACCCTGGGGGGTGGTAATCGGCGCCTTCAAGAAAACCTTGGTGCGGCGCAGCGACTCGATCGCGCTGGGTTCGATGCCCGCGGAGTTGCCGCGCAGGTATACTGTCGAGACGGGCGCCGGCCTCCTTCAAAATATGGAGGGTGGCCTCCATAATCTCGGGACCGATGCCGTCGCCGTGGGCGACTGTGATGGGAGTGTTCGTGGCCATAATTTTCAAACGAAGCGTAACTCCCTACAATAATTCCCTTCACCCACTTGCAGCAACTCTCCTAAAAAGGAATGTCGTCGTCGCAGACGCCCCCATCGCCCTGCTCTACCGAACCCAGCCGCCGCGTAAACAAAATATTAGAGTCCTCGCCCCGGCTGATTTTGGTGATTTCGAGCTCGAGACCCTGCAGCGATGGCAGGTGCGCTGGCAGGGCGGAGAACTGCGGGAGTTCGAGTCCGCAGATGCTCAAATCCTGCTTGACGTACTTCAGGGTGTTCTCCGTGATCGCCCGGTACTTCCACAGCAGCCGGTTCTGAAACGTCGCTCCCGTAATGCGGAGCGTCCACTTCAGCATCGGGTTGCCGCTGCTTTTCGATTGCGTCAGTTCGACGCGGTCCACCCGGACTTCGTAGCGCCCGTCCGGGATGCTGTTCCAGGGCTCGTACTCGCTGACCACCTCGTTGGCGTAGACCTCATCGTAGGGACGCAGGTCCACGCGCGAATCCACCATGATTCCGTTCATACCTCGACTAGCCTCCGGTTGAAAAACACGTCCGACTTTTCGCCCTTGGTCACCTTGCTGACCTCGAGGCCGATGCCCTGCAGCTCCGCCAGGCGACGGTTGAGATGCGAAAAGCGCTCCAGGCGGAGGCCGCACGTCAATAGTTCACTCTTCGTGTACCGGATCGTATTCGCGGTTATCGCTCGCCGCTTCCAGATCATCCGGCCCCGGAACTCGCCGGCCGCGATTCGCAGGCCGTACTTCAACACCGGGTTCCCGGTCGACGCCAGGCCCAGCTCCAAGTCCGAGATCAGGACCCGGTAACGGCCATCCGGCACCTCGCCAAAACTGGGAGCCGGCGCCTGCTCGGCGTCGAAACTCCGATTAAACCGCGACAGATCCATCGCCGGGTTTGAGCCGGGGTTCTGAGCGGGTGGTTCCTGAACGGGATCGGGAACAGAATCAAACAGTGAGACGAACTCAGCCATGGGCATTGCCTCCGCCACAGACGGATGCAACTACTCTGCCATCGCTAACTGATTGATTCCGTGTTGCTGGCTCGCGCCGATTTCCAAAACGGAATCCGGCTGTGTTCCGTTTTAGAACGGAACGTCGTCGTCGCTGATTCCAGCGTCAAACGGAGAACCGCCACCACTCGGCGCGGGGGCCGACCGCGGAGCGCTCGACCGGGGCCCGGACATCATGCGCGGCTCCTGGCTAAATCCGCCGTCGCCACCCTCACCGCCACGGCCACCGAGCAGAATGACATCGTCGGCCACTACCTCAGTCGAGTACTTTTTCTGGCCGTCTTTATCCTCATAGCTCCGAGTTTGGAGCCGGCCCTCGACGTAGACCTGCTTCCCTTTCGTTAAGTAAGGCGCGAGGTTCTCGGCCCGCCAGAGCACGACGTTTGACCAATCGGTCTCTTCCTTCCATTCGCCCGTGGCCTGATCCTTATACCGGCGGCCTGTCGCCACCGAGAATCGAGTCATGGACACGCCCGCCGGCGTGAACTTGGTTTCGGCGTCCCGGCCGAGATTTCCAACCAGAATCACCTTATTGACACTGCGCGAAGCCATAATCCTAGAACTCTAGCACAGCGGCACGGCAAGGACTTCGTCTAGTACTCCTCGGAGTATTCGTTTCGAAAATAAGTGATGCACCCTGTTGCACGGAAATGAATCTGCGACATAATACTGCTATCCACTGGCTGGCGGTGTGCTAGCTGGCGACCCGGTTGTCACCGTTCGGCTCAGGGAAATCGCGCGGTAAAAATGTGAGGGAAAGTGCGTCGTTTGTCCTTTTTCAAACGCTGCCCGCTCCGGCTGCTGATCGCCAGCGTGCCACTCCTGACGAGTGTGCCCGGCATCGCTCAGATTGTCATGAACGGAAACGGAGGTCCGGTTCGCCTGTTTGGCACCGACCAGGCCGTTTTTGAGATGCGGGAGCCGCGCCAGGATTTGCCCTGCCACGTCACGCCAACCAAAAGCGCTCTTGTGGGCTTCGACCTGAAGTTTCATTCGGGATTTGAGGTAACGGTTCCGCTGCGGGAACTCGCCGGGCGGGAGAATCTGTTGACGATTCTGTTCCGCGTCGCCCCGCTTGAGGACCTCGAAAACCCTGTCTATTTCATGCAGAAGGTGCGTGTTCCTGAGATTGAGGAAGACGCCAAGGGCGACGCCTCCCTCTACGGCGCTTTCGATCTCGGAGAAGGCAAGTACCGCGTGGATTGGCTGATGCGTGATCGCGCCGAGCGCGTCTGCTCGAACTACTGGGATGTTGAGGCGACCCTCAACGGCAAAGAGAGTCAGATGGCCATGGTGATTCCTCCGAAGTCGGTCCGGGCGGCAGATCAGGAGAGCTTCAAGGACGAACCCCCGATTGAGCGGGCGGCGGCGGAAGAGGCGGTCAACGTGAAGGTGTTGTTGAACTACGCCCCCCAGAACCCCCGGAACACGGTCATGCGCCCAGTGGACACGACCGCACTGATCTCGATTCTCCGCTCCATTTTGCGCGAGCCCAAGATCGGGAAATTCTCTCTGGTCGCCTTTTCGATGGCCAATCAGCAGGTGCTCTACCGGCAGGAGAATGTCGACCATCTCGACTTGCCCGCGCTCGGCGAAGCGCTCAGCAAGGTCAAGTTCGGGACGGTCGATCTCAGCAAGCTTGCGGTGAAGCACAGCGAGACGCAGTTTCTGGGCGAACTCATCCGGACCGAGCTCGGTGGCGCCAACAAGTCCGAGGCGATTATCTTTGCCGGCCCGAAGGTGATGCTCGAGCAGAATGTAGAAGCCGAGACGCTGAAAGAGGTCGGCGCGGTGGACTTCCCGCTCTTCTACCTGAACTACAACCTCTATCCCGCGCAGATCCCCTGGCGGGATTCAATCTCCCACGCCGTGAAGTTTTTCAAAGGACAGGAGTACACTATTAGCAAACCTCGCGATCTTTGGTATGCCACCTCGGAAGTGGTGAATCGCATCGTCAAAAATCGCAGCGCCCGCTTAGCGCAGAATTCCCCATCCCAGTAGATTGTATGTTCTTCGCAGACCGCGGAAACGGGTTCGGTTCGCATACGTCCATTTCCATAGAGGCATCGCACAGGGAATTATGAAGCTCGCTATTTGTTCGCTTGTCGCGCTCTCGGCGCTTCCGTTGGCTGCTCAGCCGTCGGATCCACAGCGCCTGGCTCCGTTTGTCCCCTCGCCGATGGAGATTATTGAGCGGATGCTCGAGTCAGCGAATGTAAAGCGCGGGGAAATTGTTGTCGATCTCGGTTGCGGAGATGGACGCATTCTGGTGACCGCCGTCCAAAAGTTCGGCGCGAAGGCGGTTGGGGTGGAACTGAATCCCAAGCTGGTCAAGGAAGCGTCCGAGATGATCGCCCGGCTCGGCCTGCAGAACCACGCCAAGGTGGTTCGCGGGGACATCTTTGAAGCCGATTTGACCCAGGCCGATGTGGTCACTCTTTACTTAACCACCGGCTCTAACGAAAAGTTGCGCCCGAAGTTGGAGCAGTCGCTGCGGCCGGGAGCGCGCGTGGTCTCTCACGATTACGGCATCCGCGGATGGAATCCCGTCGACGTCCAGGAAGTGTTCGTTCACAACCGCCGGCATAAGATTTACCTGTATCAGATCGGCCCCCGGAAAAACTAGCCGCTTCGCGGTAGCCTGAGAGGATGTCCAAATTCGATGTGGTCGGCGTCGGCCTGAACGCCACCGACACTCTGCTTCTCGTGCCCAAGTTCCCGGCTTACGCCGGCAAGGAACCATTCGTCGAGGAGATGTTTTCCCCTGGCGGCCAGGTGGCCAGCGCGATGGTGGCCTGCGCGAAACTCGGATTGCGGGTGAAATACATCGGTACGATGGGCGACGACGAACGGGGCCGCATCCAGCGGGAGAGCCTGCTGGGGACCGGGATCAATCTGGACGATGTGCAGATTCGCAAGGGCTGTGCCAATCAATCGGCCTACATTGTGATTGACCAATCAACCGGCGAACGGACCGTGCTTTGGCGCCGG
The DNA here is from genome assembly GCA_001464575.1 of Acidobacteria bacterium Ga0077553. Lineage (GTDB taxonomy): Bacteria > Acidobacteriota > Terriglobia > Bryobacterales > Bryobacteraceae. The sequence goes on from LNFE01000191.1 coordinate 28,363, forward strand.
CCGGAGTGCCTCCGTTTGGAACCGGAAGAGATTCAGCCGGAGATGATCATCGGCTCCCGCCTGCTCCACATCGACGGCCACGACACCCCCGCGGTCGCCCGTGCGGCGGAGATTGCCCGCGCTAACGGCATACCCGTGACTGTCGACGTCGACACGGTTTACCATGGCTTCGACCGGGTGCTGCCCAACATCGACTACCTGATCACCAGCTCGGAATTCCCACCCCAATGGACGAATGAGCGCGACCCGTTTCGGGCTCTGATCATGATCCAGCAGGAATTCGGTATGAAAGTCGCCGCGATGACGCTGGGCGCCTTTGGCGCGATCGCCCGGATGGATGGCGAGTTCGTCTATTCGCCCGCGTTTGTGGTGGACTGCGTCGATACGACCGGGGCCGGCGACGTGTTCCACGGAGCGTTTTGCTACTCGATCCTCGAAGGGCTGACGCTGCGCGATGCCCTGGATTTTTCGAACGCCATGGCCGCGCTGAACTGTATGGAGATCGGCGCCCGCGGGGGTATTCGAGACGCCGCGGCCGCCCGGGAGCTAATTGCCACGGGTCAGCGCCGCAGCAAACGCGATTTCGTCCAAAGAGCCTCCTCCTGACCCAGCCATGATTCCGTTACGCGACACCCAACCGAGTCATAACTCTCCGCTGGTCACCATCGGATTGATCGCGGTGAACGTGCTCGCGTTCTTCTATCAGGTCTCGCTCGACGAGTTCTCCTTGAACCACTTCGTTTACGAGTATGGGCTTGTGCCGCGGAACTTCCAGATGATCGATCTGGTCACCAACATGTTTCTCCACGGCGGGTGGTGGCATCTGATCGGCAACATGTGGTTCCTATGGATCTACGGGGACAACATCGAGGATATTCTGGGGCACTTTAAGTTCCTGCTGTTCTATATCCTGTGCGGGATTGCGGCCGGCCTGCTTCATTTTCTCTTCAATCTGGACTCGCGCATCCCGACCATCGGCGCCAGCGGGGCCATTGCCGGGGTGATGGGAGCCTATCTCATCAAGTTTCCGCACTCGCGGATTGTGACGTTGGTGCCCATCATCATCTTTTTCACGACGATGGAGATTCCAGCCTGGCTAATCCTGCTCTACTGGTTCGTGCTCCAGTTTTTCAGCGGCATTGGCACTGTGGGGCAGTCGCATTTGAACCAGGGGGGCGTGGCATTAACCTGCTGCATCCGAAACCGAAGTATCATTTACGCCGGGATATGCGATGGTAAACGTCCTCTTCTACACGCGCCGCGGCTGCCACCTTTGCGAAGAGGCGGCCCGGGTTCTGGAACTGGTGGGCGCCGAACTGCAGTTCTCCGTCACCGTGGTCGACATTGATCTCGATCCCGCCGCTAAGGCCCTCTACCATGAGGATATTCCGGTCACGCTGCTTCCGAATGGCCGGCGCTTTCGTTACGCTTTGGACAAGAACGAGTTTCAATCGCAACTTTCCCTGCTTGGCGCGCATCGAAAATCTAAGTATCAATGCGACCATCCAACTTCCTGACCGCTTGGGGAAAGATTTTGCGGGGTCGAATCCCGCTCCTTTCGATTGAAATCACCCGCGAGTGCCCCTTAAGTTGCCCTGGCTGCTATGCATATGGCGATTCGCATCTCGCCGATGGCGCCAAACTTGTCGACCTGACGGATTCGAAGGGGGATGAGCTTGTGGCCAACATCCTCCGCCTGGTGGATGAACACCAACCGGTTCAGGTGTCGCTCGTCGGCGGCGAGCCGATGATGCGCCATCGGGAGTTGGCGCGGGTGCTGCCCATCTTGAGTGAGCGCGGCATCCACACGATGATCGTAACTAGCGCGGTCATCCCCATCCCCCCGGAATGGACGAGGCTGCCTTTTGTCACCATCGCCGTTTCGATCGACGGCTTGGCGAAGGATCATGACATCCGGCGAAAGCCGGCGACCTACGAACGAATCCTCAAGAACATCAAAGATTGCAAGATCAACGTGCATTGGACTGTCGTGAACCAGCACATGGAGGAGCCCGGCTACCTCGAAGAGTATGTCGCCTTCTGGAACAACCGGCCCGAGGTGCACAAGATCTGGATGAGCGTCTATACGCCGCAGCGGGGCGAGGTGAGCCCGGAGATCTTGCCCCCGGCCAACCGCCAGAGTTTGGCCGCGCAGATTCCCCCGCTCTCGAAGAAATATCCGAAGCTGCTGGTTCCGGACGGCATGGCCAAGGCTTTCGCCGCGCCGCCTTCTAGCCCGGAGGAGTGTATCTTTTCCCGGATGTCGGCCAACTACACGGCCGACTTTAAGACGCAGGTGGAGCCGTGTGTTTTTGGTGGCGATCCGGATTGCAGCCAGTGCGGCTGCTCCATGTCGGCGGCGCTGCATTGGATCGGCGGAGCGAAGGTGGCGGGTCCGCTCAAGGTGAAGCATCTGGTGCGGAGTTCGATGGCGGTGGGCTCCTTCGTCAACTCGTTCGCCCCCTGGCAAAAGGGGCGAACGCGGTGGGACAAATCCTCCGCGCCCGCCCCTTCCGATCTGGTGCAGATCAAGTAGCTGCTAGGCTTCTTTCTCGAGCGGGGTCACCGGGTCGATGAACGGCCAGGTCAGCATGCCCAGCAGATAGACGCCGGCCATGATGGTGATGAAGAGATTCCAGTCGTTGCCGGTGGACCGGAGGATTAGGCCTCCGGTCACCGGCGCAACGAAGCCGGCGATGTTGCCCATCATGTTCATGGAGCCGGACAGCGTACCGGCGTACTTGCCGCCCACATCCATACAGGCGCCCCAGGCGTTCGGCATGACGAGGTCGTTGCAGAAACTCGACATGCCCAGGCCGATCATCGCCCACAACGGGTCCTTCACTTGAATGGCAATGAACATCATCACGGCCGCGCCGCCGAAGCCCACCGTCGAGATCACGCGCCGGGAACGGCCCACGTCGCCCCAGTGGCGGGAGAGTTTGGTGGAGAGGAAGCCGCAAACCAGCGAACCCAGGCCGCCGAGGAATAGCGGCAGGATGGCATAGTAGCCGCTGGTTTCGCGGTCCACGCCGTGATACTCCTGCAGGTAGGTCGGGAGCCATGTGGGGTAAAAATACCAAGGGAAGCTCAGCAGGAAGTATTGCAGCCAGAGCAGCCAAACCGCCTTCGAGCGGATGAGTTTGCCCCACGGGACGTCGCCGTGGCCGCTCGCCGGATGGGCCGTTTTGGCGATCAATTCGCGCTCGGCCTGGTTGACCTCCGGGTGCTCTTGCGGATTATCGCGGAACCAACGGTAGAAGAAGAAGGCCCAAATCGTGCCGACCAGGCCGAAGGTTAAGAATGCCGTCCGCCAGTCCATCACCTTAAAGATCCAGATGACGAGCGGCGGGGTGGCCGCGCCGCCCCAGCGGGCCGCCATCCACAGAATGCCCTGCGCCCGCACCCGCTCTTCAATGGGCAGCCAGGTGGAGAATGCCTTGGTGATGTTCGGGAAACAGCCGGCTTCGCCCGCGCCGAACAGGAACCGCGTGATCAGCATGGTGTGGTAGCTGAACATCCAGCCGGTAGCAGCCGTAAAGAAGCTCCACCAGATCACAATGCGCATAAGCACTTTCCGCGGGCCCATCCAGTCGCCGAGCCAGCCGCCGGGGATCTCAAACAGCGCGTAGGCGATGGCGAACGCGCCGAAGACGTATCCCATTTGGCCCTTGTCCAGGCCCAGGTCCTTGGAGATTTCCGGGGCGGCCATCGAGATGGCGACGCGGTCAATGTAGGCCAGAATTGCCAACGTGACGGCAAACCAGATCACCTTGCGCCGGGCGTTGCTGGCTGGTATCGCGGAAGGCCGCGTGGTGGTAGGGGTCGATTGCATCAGAGAGCCTCAGTTTCGTGGTCAATCCAGTCGAGGTAGGGCGCGTAGCCTTCAACGACGGGGAGAGCGATCAGTTCGGGTACTTCGTAGGAATGCAGAGAGCGGACGGCCTCGCACAGCGCTTCGAAAAGCGGCCGGCGCGACTTGATGAGCAACAGGATTTCGGGCGAGTCTTCCACCTTTCCCTGCCAGCGGTAAACCGATCGGACCTGCGGCAAAATGCTGACGCAGGCGGCCAGACGGCGTTCCACCAGGGTCCGCGCCAGGCAATCGGCTTCCTCCGGAGAAGAAACGGTAGTGAAGAGCACAATCTTATCAGTCATCGGGTGGTAGCTTTTTCGGCGAAAGCAGTTTATAAACGAGGGATAGGTATGGCAGCGCGTCGTTCTCGAGCAATACAAGTGTACAAGCGGTTTGGCCTGGCAGTGGCAGTGACTGTTTTCGGCATTTACGCCGTCGTCAACCTCACCGGGCCGCAGGGAGTTACGGCCCTATTTTCGAAGTGGGACGAGCTTCGCCGCATCGAAGTGCAGAACGCCAACTTGGCTAGCGAGCTAAAGGAACGCAAGGAACGGATTCGGATTCTTACCGATAGTCTCGAAGAGCGCGAGCTCGAGATCCGTAAGAAGCTGCAAAAATTGCGGCCGGGCGAAAAGCTTTACCAAGTGCCGGACCCCGAACCCACCTCCCCGGCCAAGCCGGAGAACTAGTTCGTCAGCCGACGCCAGGCGTCGTCGAACAGCTCCCGCGCCTGCTCCGGCGTCCGTGCCTCCACGGCCAGCCGCAGCAGCGGTTCGGTGTTCGAGCTGCGGACGTGCAGCCAGCGGCCTTCCCAGAGCAGCTTCAAACCGTCCATGCGATTGGTCTGTGCGTCCGGGAAGCTCTCTTCGAGGCCCTGCATCAGCGTTCCCAGGCGGCCGTGTTCGAACGGAACTTTGCCGGAGAGGCGGGCGTAGCGGGGCAGGCCGGCGACCAGCTGGGAGACGGTTTGGCCGGTTTCCGCCATCAGGTCGAGCAGGAGCGCCATGGCCGTATAGCTGTCGCGGCAGAGGTGTACGGCGGGATAGATGATGCCGCCCGAAGAGCCCTCGCCCCCAATGGCCGCCTTCACGGCCTGCATCATTTCGACGACGTTCGCCTCGCCTACCGGGGTCCGGTAAACCTTGCGGCCATGCTGGGCGGCGATGTCGTCGATGGTGGCCGACGTGGTCAGATTCACGACGACGTCGCCCGGCGTGTGGGTTAGCGCCCGTTGGACGGCCAAGGCGAGGACGTCGTCGTTGTCGAGCACTTGCCCGGTCTCGTCGCAGACGGCGAGGCGGTCGCCGTCCGGGTCCTGGCCGAAGCCAACGTCGGCACCGGTGCGGCGGACGAGGGCGGCGAGTTCGGTCAAGGTGTCCGGCCGGGGCTCGGCGATGCGGGGGAAGACCTTGGTCGGATCCACCGAGATCGCTTCGAGTTGAGTCTGGAGCACCGTGCTCAGGAAGTGGACCGACATCTCCGAGCCCGCGCCGTTCACCCCGTCGAGGGCTACGCGGAAGCGGCGTCGCCGGATGCGGTCGGCATCGATGTGACGGAGAACGCGGTCGATGTGCAGTGCCGAGGCCGTTGACCGATCCTGCTTCACGGTGCGGATCTCGTCGTTGCCGGCTTGGGTGAACTGGCTTTGGTGGAACAGGTCGAGGAGTTCGCTGCGTTCGTATTGGTTGAAGAACAGGCCTTCGCGGTTAAACAGCTTCAGCGCGTTGTACTCCGGCGGATTGTGGGATGCCGTGAGGGCGATGCCGCCGCGGGCCTTGACGTGCGAGATGTACATCTGAATGGTCGGCGTGGGCATTACGCCCAGGTCGATCACCTCGCAGCCCGCGGCGAGCAGGCCGCAGTTCACCGCATGGGTCAGCATTGGCCCGGAGGTTCGCGTATCGCGGCCGATGACGACACGGCCCTTGCCGACGTAGGTGCCGAAGGCTTGGGCGAAGCTGGCGCCGAGGCCCGGGGTGAGGAAGCCGCCGATGACGCCACGGACGCCGGAGACGCCTACCTTCAACAGATGCTCGCGGGCCATTAGTTCAAACTCCTGACGCGATCGAGCAGCGTCTCGAATAGCTCTCGCGGTTCGCTGTCCCGCTGTTCGGCGATCACGCGGATGATGGGCTCCGTTTGGCTGACGCGCACGTGGAACCATCGGTCGGGCCAGGAGATGCGCAGGCCGTCGCTGCGGTCCATCACCCCGTCCGGGAACAGCTCCTGCAACTCCATCAGCAGCGCCGGTATGTTGGGGCTGGTTAAGGGTACTTCGGCCTTCAGGATGTGATGGCTCGGGTAGCCGGAGACAATTTGGCTGACGGTTTGGCCGCGGTCGCGGATCATGGTCAAGATGGCCAACATGCTCGCGATGCCGTCGTAGACGAAGCGGAACTGCGGCATCATCACGGCGCCTGTCCCTTCGCCGGCCAGGGCGATCTGTTCCGGCCGGTAGGTCGAAAGCGCGTCGATGGCCGCCTGCCTGCCCACGGGGACCCGGAGCACGCGGCCGCCGTGGCGCGCGGCCACGTCTTCGAGCAACGCCGTGCTCGACAGGTTGGCGATGATCAGCTTGCCTTCGCTTTGGGGCAACAGATGGTCGGCCAGCATGGGCAGCACGAGCTCTTCGCTCACGCCGCGGCCTTGCTCGTCGGCCAGGGCCACGCGGTCGGCGTCCATATCGAACAGAAAGCCGGCGTCGGCCTGTAACGGCTGCATCAGCGGGCCGAGTTGCAGCTCGACGATGCTGGCGCTGGTGTTGGGCGTATGTGCCACGGTGCGGCCGTCCACCCGTTCGTTGATCAGGATGAACCCGCAGCCGAACCGTTCGTTCATGCGGCGCAGGATCAGCGCGCTGGTGCCGTTGCAACAATCGACGACAACGCGCAAGGGACGCAGCCGCTCGAGGTCGAACACGCGGGCCAGGCCGTCGAGATAGGCATCGATGGCGTCGGCGGAGACGGTCAGTTTCCCCAGCTTGTTCCACTCTTCGAACCGGAAGCGGTGCAGATGGTAGATGTCGAGCAGTTCGCCCGATTCGGCCGTGTTCAGGTAGATGCCGCTCGGCCCGAAGAAGCGCAGGGCGTTCCAGTCGATGGTGTTATGCGAGGCGCTGATGGCGATGCCGCCCGCCGCGTCCAGCCGCTGGATGGCATGTTGCACGACGGGGGTGGAGACGATGCCAAGGTCGATGACGTCGTGGCCGCAAGCGAGCAGCGCGGCGACGACGCCTTCGCGGATCATGTGGCCGCTGAGCCGCGGGTCGCGGCCCAGCACCACCGGCCGGCCGGGTTCGAGAAAGGTGCCGAAGGCGGCGGCGAACTCCATGACATGGGTCGCCGTCAGGCCGTGTCCCACGATGCCGCGCAGGCCAACGTGGGAGATGCGGAGTGCCGAGTTCACTGGGTTACCAGTTTGATTTTCCCAAATGCCTCCGGCACATGGTTGCTCAGCACGCCGGTTTGCCGCCAAACGATGTATTTCCGCTTCGGCCCGTCGCCCTGAATGCGGAACAGATTGATTCGCATTTCGTTGCCGATGGCGGCGGGCCGGCTGTCGATGGACTTGATGGGGATCTTGAATTCGCCGTACCAGATCTTCTTGGCTTTATCGAGCCGGGCCTTGACGGTGAAGCCGGAGTTCCAATCGGCGCCGGCGTTGGGCAGCGGCTTCTTGCGGTCGATGTCGAGGTCGATGTATTCGCCTAGCGGTGAGACCTGGTATTCGCGATACTGCCAGATCTTCTCGAAATCGGCGCCGATGAAAATTTCGGCCACGTCGTGGTCCCACAGCTTCATGGTTTCGGCGTTGGTGACCGGTGAGGCATTGATGTTGAGGCCTTCGTAGGGGCAGCTGAAGAGGAAGTAGATGTGGTCTTTGGTCCAGCGGGAGCGAATCTCCGTGCGATGGTTCGGCACCGGCTTGCCGAAGTGGTCGTTCTCGGCGACCGCGGCGGCCTGGTAGCGCCAGTGGGGTTGCTCGGGGTCGGCGGTGAGCGGGAGCTCGCTCCGCGAATAGAAGCTGTACATCAGTTCCGGGTCGGCGGCAAGGGCCGCGGCGGGCAATAAGGATGCGAACAAAAATAGCGCCTTCATGGTGGCTCCCAGTCTAGTGTAATTAGAATTATGCTGCGGACTGTTTACTGTCTCTTATTGGCGACCGCCCTGATGGCGCAAGGGAGGTTTCCCGAGGGCACCCGCGTACAGCGGGACACCCCCTACAATCAGTATCCCGAAACCCGGCTGGATATCTACCAACCGCCGGGACCGATGGGCAATCGGCCGGGGGTGCTGGTGATCCATGGCGGCGGCTGGACCCAAGGGAGCCGGGCGGGCGATGTGGATTTCCACGTCCGCCGGTATGTGGCGAAGGGCTTTGTGGTCGCCAATATCGACTACCGTCTGGCGAAGACGGCGCCGGCGCCCGCTGCCGTCGAAGACGCGATTCACGCGGCCAACTGGTTTGTGGAGAACGCCAAGGTTTACGGGGTGGACCCGAAGCGGATCGTGGTTACCGGCGGATCGGCCGGGGGGCACCTGGCGCTGATGGTGGCGATGGTGAATGCGCGTGCCGGATTGGGAAAGCCGGTGCGGGTGCGGGCAGTGGTGAACTTCTTTGGCATCACCGATGTCGGCGATCAGATCCAGGGGCCGAATGAACGGGACTACGCCGTCGAGTGGTTGCCCGCTCAGCCCGGCCGCATGGAGCTAGCCCGCCGCGTTTCGCCGATCACCTACGTGCGCCGGGACCTGCCGCCGATCCTCACCATTCACGGCGATGCCGACGATACGGTTCCCTACGAACATGGCGCCCGGCTGACGAAGGCGCTGACCCAAGCGGGGGCACCGGCGGAGTTGATCTCCGTGCCGGGCGGCGGGCACGGGTTTCCGGCGGACAAGCTCGACGAGATCTATACCCAGGTGTTTGCCTTCTTAGCTAAGCACGGCGTGCTTTAGCGTCCGGGCGATCTCTCTGGTTTTTTCCTCGTCGCCCATCAGCAGCCGGAACGGGAGCCAGAAGGCGTCGCCGATACAGGCGTCGGCGTTGGGGCAGGGAAGCGCCCGGTGGGGTAGGCCGTTGGCGTACATCGGGTTCTGCTGCAGCGTGTGGGGGTAGAACGGGGTGGCCGGAATGCCGGCGGCGTGGAGCCGTTCGCAGAAGGCGTTCCGGGTGATGCCAAGCGCGCTGTCGACGCGCCCGAGGAGCAGATACCAGGGGTTGCGGGTGACCGCCTCGGGAACATGTTGCCAGGTGATGCCGGGCAGATCGGCCAGCTCGCTCGCGAACACCGGCCAATTCCGCATCCGGTTCTCGATTTGTTCGTCGAGGCGTTCGAGCTGGGCGATGAGCACGGCGGCGTGCAACCCCGACAGGCGGTAGTTGTTGCCGGGTTCGAAGTGGTGGAAGAAGGTGTAGCCAGTGCGGCGGCCCTGGTTCATGTAGCTGCGCATGCGCTCGGTAAGGGCCGCGCTGTTGGTGAGCACGATGCCGCCTTCGCCGGCCGTCACCACCTTGCCGTTCTGAAACGAGAAGCTGCTGGCCAGGCCGAAGGAGCCGGCCCGCTGGCCGCGCCATTCGGCGCCGTGGGCGTGCGCGGCGTCTTCCATCAAAATGAGCTGATGATCGGCGGCGAGCGCCCCCAGCGCGTCCATATCGGCCAGCGGCCCGCCGAAGTGGACCGCCAGGATCGCCTTCGTGGCCGGGGAAATCGCCTGCCGCGCCTGTCCGGGATCCATGTTGAACGAGTACGGTTCGATATCAACGAACACCGGCGTTGCGCCGACGCGGGAAACCGCCGAAGCGGTGGAGACGAAAGAGATCGCCGGGACAACCACCTCGTCGCCTTTGCCGATGCCGGCCGCCGCGAGCATCATCTCGAGCGTCACCGTACCGTTCACCGCGGCCACCCCATGCTCGCAGCCCTGATACTGCGCAAAGGCTTGTTCAAACTCGCCAACTATCGGGTTAAACCCGCCCCACTGCGGGCTGGCCAATACTTGGTCCAACAGCTCGCGCTCGCGGGAGGTCGACACGGGCCAGGACGGAAGCTCAATCATCCCTCTAGAGTAAAGGAATGGACATTTTGCGCGAAAGACTGGAAGAGCTGGAACGGCTGGAATTTCAAATGGGGCCCGCCCGTGGCAAGCTGGCCCTGGCGCTGGATGTCCTGACGGATGCCTTGGTGCTGGTCGGCCAGCACGGCGTCTATTGCACGAGCGTGCGCAACCCGTCGAAGCCCGCCATGGACGTGCAGATGGTGCTTGCCGGCCTGGAGGGCGCCAAGGAGCTAATCCAGGGCGCAATGTCCGAGATCAAGAAGAGCTAACGAACCAGCAGCCCAGCATGCGTTTGCCATCGCTCACCGCCGCAGGCTGCACCTGTTCGAGCACGTAGCCGAGTTCCGCCATCGCGGTCGTCAAGTCGGCGAGCGGTACGAGTTCGGGATGCGCCCGCTCGCGAAAGACGTTCATCGTACCGGGGACGGTGCGTCCCGGCGTGACGGCGCTGGCCACGTCGGCCGGGTTCTCTTGAATCACCGTCAACACCCGCCGGCTCTCCCACTGGCGAAAGCTGCGGATCGCCCGGCGCCAATCGACGTGCTCCAGCACCAGCGTCACCGCGGCGTGGCCGAAGGGACCCGCCAGGGCGGTGTTTTCGATGTCGTCCACCACCGTCGCTGCCTCGCCTAGCCGCTCCCGCAGTTTGTCGAGGAACATCGGGTTCAGATCGGAGAAGACCATCCGGCTGGTTGCCGCGGCTTCTGGCGGCAGGTAGTCGAACATCTGCCCCGTACCTGCTCCCGCCACCAGCACGGTCTCTTCGATGGCGGTCTCTTCGAGCCACGCGGCCATCAGTCCCGCGTTGGCTTGCGCCTGGCCGATCCCCGCCATGTGCTGTTCATAGTCGGCTGGCTCAATGGTCAGCCACGCTTCGCGCAGGAGTTCACGCATTAGAGGCCTCGCAGAAAGGGATTCCGCTTTGCTTCGCGGCCGATGGTCGTATTCGGCCCGTGGCCGCAGACCACCTCGGTGTCCTCGGGCAGCACCAGCAGCTTCGTCTTGATGCTCGACAAGATTTTCCGGCCGTCGCCGCCGGGCAGGTCCGTCCGTCCGATGCTGTCGCGGAAGAGCGTATCGCCGGCGATCAAGGTTTTTTCGCTGGGGAGATAGAGGCTGGTACTGCCCTGCGTATGGCCCGGGGTGTGGATCACCTGCAGCGCGTAGGTGCCGAATCGCAGGGTGTCGCCGTCCTTGGCCGGGGTATCGATGGTCGTCTGCTCTGGCGTCTCCATGCCGAGCCAACTGGCTTGGATCGACAACGCGTCGTAGAGCTCCTGGTCCTTCGGGTTCATGATCACGGGGGCGCCGGTGATTTTCTTCAGCTTCGCGGCCCCGCCGATATGGTCGATGTGCGCGTGCGTGATCACGATCATCTTCACGGTCAACTGGTGCTTGGCCAGGATCGCTTCAATCTCGCTGATGTCGTCGCCCGGGTCCACGACAATCGCCTCCCGCGTCACCTCATCCCCCAAAATCGAACAGTTGCACTGCAACTGCCCCACCGGCAATATCTCGTGGATCATCTCTTCAATTCTAGGACCTTTGCCTCCGGCCCCCAATCTAAGAGACAGTAAGAGAAAGAAATGATCGATCCCCTTGCCTATCTCGTCCGCTTCCTCCACATCGGCTCGGCCGTTGTCCTCCTTGGCGGCATCTTCTACGCCTGGAACCTCAGCAAATCCGGCAAGCTCTCCGGCAACCCCGCTGATGGCTTCCAGCCGTCGATGCTGATTTCGGTGCTGCTGCTGCTTGCCACCGGCCTCTATCAGCTCATGACCCGCATGGGCGGCGGCGTGCCGAAGTTCTATCACATGATCTTCGGAATCAAGTTCCTGCTGTTCCTCCACATCGCCGCTGTCTCCATCATTCTCGTGAAGCCACAGACCACGCCCGAGAAACGCGCCCGCCTGCTGACCGGCCTCGCCTTCTCTGGCATCGGCGTGCTTCTACTCGGCACCGCGCTGCGCTCCCTGGGGAACTGATGACCGCGCTGTTTGAACTCGAAGGCCGCGGCCGCATTCGGGCTACCGGCGAAGATCGCAAGCGTCTGCTGCACGCCATGACGACGAACCACGTCGAACAGTTGGCTCCCGGGCAGGGTTGCTACGCGTTCTTTCTGAATGCCAACGGCCGCATCCTGTCGGACGTGCACGTCCTCGCCGCCGAAGATTCGCTGCTGCTCGACGTCGAGCCGGCCAGCCGCGAGTTCGTCCTTGGCCACCTGGATAAGTTCATCATCGCCGATGACGTCACCCTGGCTGACGAGACGGCCGATTGGACGACGCTGGCCGTCGAAGGCCCGGAGGCTGCCGCTTTGCTCGAAGCCGCGGAGATCCCTGTCCCGGAGGCCGAATTCGCGTCGCTCCCCTGGGCCGGCCGGCTGGTTGTCAAGACCAGCTTCACGGGCCAGCCGGGCTACTGGATTCTCGTCTCGCCCCTCGATGCACCCATCGTCCGGGAGGCTCTCCTCGCCGCCGGGGCCGCGGAGTTGACGTTCGCGCAGGCGGATGCGCTCCGCATCGCGCATGGCAAACCCCGCTACGGCGTCGATTTTTCGGATGCTCATCTCGTGCAGGAGACTCAGCTCATGCACGCCATTCACTTCCAGAAAGGCTGCTATCTCGGCCAGGAGATCGTCGAACGGGTCCGCTCCCGCGGCCAGGTCCACCGCCGGTTGACCGCCCTCCGCATCGCGGGCGATGCGCCCGTGGCCCCGCACGCGAAGGTGATGGCCGGTGCGAAAGAGGCCGGCGAGATCACCTCCGCCGCGCCCGCAGGCGATGAGACCGCCGCCCTCGGCATCCTTCGCGCGGAACTGCTGAACAGTCCCCTAACGGTCGACGGCCGGGCGGTAACCCCGCAAACGCACTAGGAACTCGTCGGGAACCGTTACGTTCCCGCGCCGTCCGCTGCCCAGGGCGATATCGGGCTTGTTGCCGCCGTGGTGGTCGGATCCCCCGGTTTCGAGCAGCCCGAACTTCTCGGCATAGCCCCGGTATCGCTCGACGTCGGTCGTGGAATGATCGGAGTGGATCACCTCGATCCCGGCCAGACCGAGCTCCACCGCTTCCGCGACCAGCGCCTCTTCTTCGGCTGCTTTCCGCTTGCCCAGCCGGACGGGATGCGCCAGGACGGGGAGGCCGCCGCCTTCGCCCACGCGCTGCAGCGCCTCGGCGAGAGCCACCTCTTCCCGCTGCACGAACGCCCGGCCGTCCTCGGCCAGGTACGAGTCAAACGCCTCTTGCGTGGTCTTCACATAGCCCTTGTCGAGCAGCACCCGCGCAAAGTGCGGCCGCCCCGTCATGGTCCGGCCGATCGCTTCCACCTCGGAGAGCGTAATCGCTACGCCCACTTCGTTTAACTTCGCAATCAGCCGGATGTTCCGGTCTCGTCGGTACTCCTGCTGCTCCCGGACCCATTCGCAAAACGCCGCCGTCGGCGCCACCTGCGGAAAATACGCCAGCAGGTGGACGGTCTTGCCGTGAAACTTGGTGGAGAGTTCAATCCCGCAGACCAAATCGAACCCCAACCCGGCCGCGTACCCCATGGCCTGTTCATATCCGAAAAACGTATCGTGATCGGTAATCGAGAGGGCGGTCAAACCGGCACTGCGGGCGAGATCGATCAGTGCCTGCGGCGAGTCCGTACCGTCGGAGGCATCCGTATGACTATGTAGATCTATCAACCCCTTAGGTTAATCGATCAGGCCCAGTTCCCGCAGTTTCGCCCACACCTTCGCCTCGCTCTCTTCAATCGGTTCGCTGGCGGTATCGCAACGGACATCCGGGTTCACCGGTGGTTCGTACGGATCGGAAACCCCTGTAAAATGCGGGATCTCCCCCGCGAGCGCTTTCTTGTAAAGCCCCTTCACGTCCCGTTCGGCGAGCACGCTCACCGGCGCGTCCATAAACACCTCGACAAAGTGCTCAATCCGGTTCCGCACGGCGTCCCGCGTCTCCCGATAAGGCGAAATGGCGGCCGTAATCGCGACCACCCCGTTCCGCGCCAGCAACTCGGCGACAAACCCGATCCGCCGGACGTTCGTGTCGCGATCTTCCCGCGAGAAGCCCAATCCTTTCGACAGATGCTCCCGTACCTCATCGCCGTCGAGCAGTTCCACCCGGGCGCCCTGCGCCTTCAGCCGGTCATAGATCCGTTGGGAGAGCGTCGACTTTCCCGCTCCGCTCATCCCCGTGAACCACAGTGCAAATCCCTTATGCATTCGGTTGCAATACCTGTTCGAGCAGCACATCCACCGTCCGCAAAACCTTCCCGGAGGGAGTGAAATGCAGCCCGCATTCCTTATCCGCGGAGTCTTCCCACCACCAGCGCCCCGCCCGCTCTCCCTCGCCCGGCAACGTCGGCCGCGTACACGGGCCGCAACCAATCGAAGGGTATCCTTTTTCGTAAAGCGGATGCTGCGGGACGTTGTGCTCGGCGATGTACGCCCGCACCTGTTCGTTGCTCCAATCGGCTAACGGACTCAACTTCACCTTGCCCCGGTCTTCACTCACCGCCGTGATCGATTCCCTGGTTTCCGATTGCTCCCGCCGCAACCCCACCGCGTAGGCGTCCACCTCTTTCAGTTTCCGCTCGAGCGGCCGTACCTTCCGGATTTGGCAGCATAACTTGCGCTCGGGCACGCTCCCGTAGAACAGATTCGGCCCGTGCTGGGTCACCATCCGCTCCACTTCGGAGGCATCCGGCGACACCATCTCGACATGCACCCCGTACCGTTCCCGCACCATTTCGATCATCGTGTGGGTCTCTTCCGGCAAGCGGCCCGTATCAAGCGTGATCACGCGCACCTGCGGGTCCAATCGAGCCGCCATGTCCAGCAGCACCATGCCTTCCCGCTGAAACGAAGTCGAGATCACAAACCGGTTCCCAAACTGCGCCATGGCCCAGCGGAGGAGATCCGACGGCGGTGTCCCGGGCTCGGGATAAGAGGCTGTCATGGAATCACCTATAAGCCTATCAAATATGTCCAGATTCCGGCTACCGCCGAATTTTCGGCTTCCGATAGACCTGCGCCCGATGCTTTTTGGGGTTATAAACCGGCGCCAGCACCTTATTCTTCGACCGGCTCGGCGCTCTTCTCCGGGCTCCCGCGCCCTCCCCTTCGCCCGCTTCGAACTCCTCCGGCAGCTCCGTTGTCCCCAACGCTGATAACACTGCTTCCTTGGCCTCGGCGCTGAAGGCCCCCTGCTCGGGCGACCGATTCACTGCCCAAGCCACCGAGAGGCCATCCGACCCCCGATAGACCCAAGCCAGGCCCCAATCGTGCAAAGCCCCGCTTTGCGCCCAACTCCCCCGTTGCTCCCCCACCAACTTGTCGATGCCGTCGGCAAAGCGCACCAGATCTTCCATCGTCGCGGTCCAACCCGCCGCCGAGCCCCACTCCTTCACGCCCGGCGTTCGGCTCCAACGGGTCTGCCTCATTCCCAACGGATCCAACACTCGCGCCTTCACAAACTTTTCAAACGGCTGGCCGCTGACTCGCTCGACAATCGCTCCCAACAGCAGCGCTCCGGCGTTCGAGTACCGTCGCCGCGTGCCGGGGTCGAAATCCAACTGGGCGCCTGCCAAACTCCGAAGCGGCTCGTCGCTTTTCACATTGGCGGCCACCACGTCGACTCGGGCGACCGACCTGTCCCATCCCCCGGAATGATCCAATAACTGCCGGATGGTCACCCTGTCCAGACGCGGATCGCGATGCGCCGGTAGCAACTCAGCCACCATTCCCCAGGCCGGCTGGTCCAGACGCAATCGTCCCTCTTTCACGAGCAACATCACCGCCGCCCGCGTAATCGCCTTGGTGCAGCTGGCAATGGGCAACTCCGAATCCGGCTTGACGTTGCCAAAGCCCCGGGAGGTGAGCACGCGGCCATTCTGCGCCACCGCCAGCGCTCCGCCCGGAATGTCATACTTTCCCAGCAGACGCGCGAACGCAACTTCGGCATCCCAGGTCGATGTCTCAGCGGCCGCCGGAAGACAGGCAGTCAAAACGACGGCAAAATGGCAGAGAATAACCGAAAGACTTTTCATGCGTCCTCGTCTCTTCCATCGGCTGATTCTGCTGGCGACTTTAGCCGCTGGACTTTGTGCCAAATTGGGTGCCCAACCGGGTGCTCAACCCGCGCACACCGTACTCGTCGATACCGACGCCGGCGCCGACGACCTCTTGGCCCTGCTGTTCCTGCTCCAGCGGTCTGACGTCCGGATTGAAGCCATCACCATCGTCCACGGCCTCGCCGAGCCCGCCGCTGGCGCCGAGTCCGTCGCTCGTCTCCTTGCTTATTGCCACCGTCCGGGTATTCCCATCTACATCGGCGCCGCGAAGCCGCTCGAAGGAACCGCCGCCTTTCCCGCCGAGTGGCGCGCTGCCGCCCGCCAACTCCTCCGCCAACTGCCGGCCTCGCATCCACCTGCCCAGGCCGAATCCGCCCCCACCTACCTGAAACGCCGTCTCTTGAACGGAGCGCCCCTCGATGTCCTCGCCCTCGGCCCGCTGACCAATTTCGCGGTCGCCCTCCGCGAAGAGCCGCGTCTTGGCCGGCCCATCCGCGACTTCGTCTGGATGGGCGGTGCGCTCGACGCACCCGGCAACGTTCCTACTGCCCCCAAGGCGGAGTGGAACGCCTTTCTCGATCCGCTCGCCCTCGAAACCGTCCTCAATACCGGTTGGCCGCTCCGATTCGTCGGCCTCGACGCAACCAACCAGGTTCCAGTCTCCCTCGGCGACCTTGAACGCCTGGAAGCGCTCCGCCTGAACCCGGCCACCTGGCTGGCCGTCGAACTTCTCCGCACTGAGGCCGATTCCATCGCCGCTGGCCTCTACTTCGCCTGGGACCCGCTCGCCGCCGCCGTCCTTGTTGACCCCGGCCTCGCCCGCTTTGAGCACCTCGCCCTTGGGGTCCGCAAGCGCGCGAACGAGCGGGGACGGCTCCTGCGCGTTCCGGCGCTCAAGCCAAATGTGACCTATGCTACCGCAGCCGAAGCGGCCCGGTTCCGCCGCATCTTCCTGGCTACGATGCTTTTGTAACAGGTTTGAAACCAATATGGCATCCTGGTGTAACCCATTCAGGGGAGACTAGGAGATCTATGACTTGCCCGAAATTTCTTGCCGGTATTGCGCTGGCACTCTTCAGCGCAACCGGCATTTCTTATGCCCAATCCACACTCGGCGTGGTGGTGGGAACCGTAAAGGACCCCAGTGGCGCCGTGCTGGCCAACGCTGCCGTGCAACTGACCAACACCGGTGAAAACACCACTCGCGATGGCCAGACCTCGTCCGAAGGAACCTTCGAGTTCCAAAACGTAAAGCCCGGCGTCTACGCCGTGAAGGTTTCCGCCCCCGGCTTCCGGGCATTTGCGGCCTCCGATATCCGCTTGGCCGCCCGTCAGACCGTTCGTGTCGACGCTGCCATGCAAGTTGGCGAACTGACCCAGCAAGTGGAGGTCACCTCCTCGGCTGGCGTCATCGCCACCGATTCCCCCGTCATCGCTTCGGCCCTCACGGCCGAAAAGGTTCTCAACCTGCCCGGCAACGTCCGCGGCGTTTCCACCAGCCCCTACGCCCTCATCGCCACCCTCCCCGGCGTCCAGGCCGATAACGGCGGCGGCTACTCCATTCAGGGCGGCCTCCCCGCCCAGAGCGAATCCTCTGTCGATGGCATCTCCATCACCGCGGCTACCGGCAACTCGCCGCAGCGGAACCTCTTCCCCAGCGTCGAATCCATCGCCGAAATCCGGGTGCAAGGCGTCGGCAACAACGCCGAATACGGACAGCCCGGCGATGTGACCGCCATCTCGAAGGGCGGCACCAACGACCTGCACGGCGCCGGTTTCTGGTATCACCAGAACAAGGCCCTCGATGCCCGTTCGTTCGGTCAGGCGGCTCTGCCGGCGAAGATCTCGAACGTGTTCGGCTTCACCATCGGCGGGCCAGTCGTGCTGCCGAAGCTCTATAACGGCAAGAACCGGACGTTCTTCTTCTTCACGCTCGAAAGCCTGCGCCTTCCGCGGCAGTCCACGATTCAGAACACAGTGCCCACCGCGGCCATGAAGGCCGGCAACTTCACCAGCGAACCGTTCACCGTGCGGGACCCGCTCACCGGGCAACCCTTCCCGGGCAACACCATTCCGGCAAACCGCATCAGCTCCATCGCCCGCGCGGTGTTGGCCTTCTACCCGGATCCCAACCAGGGCAACCCCAATCGGGTCTCGAACGCGAACTACATCAACAATCTCGATGCCACCACCCGCAGCAATCAGTTCGACGTGCGCATCGATCACCAGTTCTCCTCGAAGCACCTCATCTTCGGCCGCTTGACGCAGAAGGAGAATCCCTCCCAGGCCGTCAATCGCCTGTTGCTGCCCAACGACTCCACCTTCAACGATCACCGCCAGGCCGTGGTCAGCTACACGTGGACCATCACGCCCACCCTGCTCAACGAATTCCGCGGCGGCATCTCGTTCGCCAAGTCGGGTGCCATCTTCAACTTCGATGGCCGCGCCTTCGCCAACTCGCTCAACCTCCAGGACATCCAGAAGGACATCTTCTTCAACGCCCTGCCCAACTTCGATATCCAGCAGTTCACCGGCTTCCAGAAAGGTCGCCCCGGCCGCAGCGGAAGCTGGAACACGCAGTACATCGACAACCTCACCTGGATCAAGGGCAAGCACACCCTGAAGTTCGGTTTCGCCCTTCGCCAACTGCGCGCGGAAAGCAACCTCGGCTTCACCACCGGTGACAACTACGGCAACTACGTCTTCTCCGGCAACTTCACCGGCAACTCGTTCGGTGACTTCCTGCTCGCGGCGCCTTTCCAAACCAGCGTCTCGGTAGTCCAAACCGATAACGACGGCCGCGGTACTCATTATCAGGCCTACGTGCAGGATACCTTCCGTGCCACCAACCGCCTCACGCTGGACTTCGGTCTCCGCTACGAGTTCCAGCCCGGCTACTCCGACGCCGGCTTCAACATCGCCAACTTCGATCGCACCGTCCCGGTCACCGGCCGCGTCGTCACCATGTCCGATCCGAAGGCGATTCAACTCGTCGCCCCGGCCACGCTTCTGAGCGTCAACGCCTGCCCCGGCGCCGCCATCGGCGGTGTGCCTTGCACGCCCTTTGTCACCGCCGAACAGGCCGGCCTGCCCGAAGCGCTCCGCAAGAACTACAACACCCAGTTCCTGCCTCGCCTCGGTTTCGCTTACCGTCTCGGTGACAAGACCACCGTGCGCGGCAGCTATGGCATCTACAACATGGCCCTCCTCGGGTCCATCTTCTTCTCGCTCACCGGCACCGTGCAGAGTGACGTGCGCCAGTTTAACAACGCCGGCCCCAACGGCCAGCCGTTGTTCTACCTCCCGCAAACCCGTCCGAGCGGCGCGGCCAGCGGTGTCCGCGGCGGCTCGCTTGGCACGTTCGAATTCCGCACCGCCAACCAGATCGACTTCCGCCCGCCGTACATGATGCAGTGGGGTCTCTCGGTCGACCGCCAGGTCACCAACTCCATGGGCCTCCGCGTCTCCTACGTCGCCAACAAGTCCACCAACCTGCCCTGGGCGCCCGACCTCAACCAGGCGCAGCCCTCCACCAACTTCTTCACCCAGCGCCCGCTTACCGATCGGCCCTTCCCGAACTGGGGCTTGATCTATAGCCGCGACGCCGGCGCCAACTCCATCTACCAGGCCGGTCAGGTGGAACTCAACCGCCGCTTCTCGGCCGGGCTCACCTTCACGGCTGCCTACACCTTCGCCAAGCATCTCGGCGACAACGCGGGTCCCAACCCCAGCGGCTTCGCCGGCGAAACGGGCGGTGGCCGCGTCACCAACTCGCTCGACCGGCGCTCGGATCGCGGCGATGTCTACGCGACCCGCCGTCATCGCAGCATTAACACGCTGCTCTATGAACTGCCCTTCGGCAAAGGCCGCCGCTGGATGGCCAATGCCAACGGCGCCGTCGACGCTATCCTCGGCGGCTGGCAGATTTCGTCCATCCTCAGCCTGCAGTCCGGGCCGTTCCTGACGCCCACCTTCAACGGTGGCGACCCCTCCGGCACCAATGCTCCGGCCCGTGGCACCCAGCGCCCGGACCGCATCGGCGATGGCTCCGTGGCGGAACCGAATCGCAACGTCTGGATGGATCGCAGCGCGTTTGTCTGCCCCGGCCGCACCCCCGGCGCGTTGCAGTTCAATTGCGCCGTCGGCGCCGTCCCCGGCCGCGACCCCAACCCCATCGCCCGCTTCGGAAACTCCGGCGTCGGTATCATCACCGGCCCCGGAACCTTCGGCTGGAATATGGGTATGGCCAAGACGTTCAACCTCGTCGAACGCCTCACCATGCGGCTAGAAGGCTCGTTCACCAACGTGCCGAACGCCACCAACCTCGGTGACCCCGAAGTCAACATGGCGAACAACAACTTCGGCCGCATCACAGGCGTCCGCGGCGTAGACTTCGGCGCTGGCCGTACCGGCCAGGTCGGCCTCCGTCTGCAGTTTTAACCACCCCCCCGAAGAAGAGCCCGGCTCACCCCCGGGCTCTTCTTCGTTTCAGAAACTCAGTTTCAAAGCCAACTGCCCCAGCCGCGACGGTCCCGCCTCCAGCACCCTCCCAAAGTTCACCGAGTTCAAATCACTCACCGGCACCGCAAAGTTCGCATGGTTCGCCACGTTGAACACCTCGGCCCGAAACTGCAACCGCAGCCGCTCGGTCAAGGCAAACGTCTTCAACAGCGAGAGGTCCAAATTGGCCAGCCCCGGCCCGCGCGCAATGTTGCGCCCCGCGTTGCCGAACCGGCCCGCGTCGGTCACGGGATTCAACCGCCGGAACGCGCTCCGCGGCAGCCACTGCTCCACGGTCCGCGGCCCCTGGTTCGGGTCCGCAATCAGGTCCGGCCGCCCTCCGCTGTAGCCGGAAATCGGCGGATGCGAAGCCTGCGCGGCCACGTTCGTCGAGTCGAACACCGTGAACGGCGTCCCTGAATGCGCCGACCAAATGCCATTCAACTGCCAGCCCCATTTGATGTCCCAGCTCCCACTGAACACGAACCGGTGCCGCGCGTCGAACAACGACAACCCCCGCTCCGCCCGCAGATCAAATGGATTCTGAGCAATGTCGTTCTCCCCGGCCAACGGCCGCGCCGCCGCCCCGCCCAGGTTCATCGCCGACAAGTAGTCGATCGTCTTTGAAAACCAGTACGACGCGTTGAACCCCAGCCCCCGCTCGAACCGCCGGCTCAAGCTGAACTGCCCTGCGTGGTAGGCCGAGTTCGTGATGTAGCTCAGCATCGCCACGTGCGTGAAGCTCGGCGCGTACAGCCGCCGGCTATCGGCGTTCTGCGCCGTTGCTCCGGGCCCGAACACCGCCGGATTGGCCTCGATGTTCCGCGGCAGCCGCGTCCCCTTGCTGCCCAGGTAGCGCCCCTCCGCCACATACTTGCCGAGCAACGAACGCTGCACGGTGAAGTTCCAGTTCTGCGCATACGGAGGCCGTGCGTTCTTGTCCATCACCACCAGCGTCAACGGCAACGGAAACGTCCCCGGCGCCGGCCGGTTCGAGCCGCCGTAAGGGTTCGTGAAGTTCACGCTCGGCCCGCTGAATTGGATCAACTGCGTCGACGGCAGCGAACTCACCGGCACCTGCGACGCCACGCCCGACCCGTTCGCGAACGGGTCAAAGAAAATCCCATAGCCCGCCCGCACGCTCAGCAAGCCCCGCCCATCCGGATTCCAAGCGACTCCGAACCGCGGCATCAACCCCTTCCGAAACACCGGCGCCACGCCCGCTGCAATCCCTTCGTCGCCAGGGAACAGCAGGCCCCGTGGAGCCTCCGGCCGCACCGTCGATTGCTGCCCCGGCACGAACGCGTTCATCCGGTCTCGCACCTCCGTCAACGGCGTATTGACCTCCCAACGCAGCCCGTAGTTCAACGTCAACGTCCGCCCCACGCGCCACTCATCCTGCGCATACAAAGACGTCTCCCATCCCCGCATCCCTCGCGACAAATCGCCTAACCCTTGATAGAAAACCGCCGGCCGCCCAAGCAACAAATTTGCAAACCCGTCCCCATAGGGCGGCGTCGGCGCAAACACGAAAAACGCATTCGGCGCAATCGCCTGGAACATGTTCAGATACAGCCGCCGCACCTCCGCGCCCAGCTTCCACGAATGCCGCCCCCGCGTCAGGCTCAACGAATCCGAAACTTCCCAACTCGTCTGCGCCGAAGTCCGCGGACCCGTAATCGACCCGCCCACCGGCGAGTACCCGCTCACGTTGAAGAACGGCGCGCTCTGCCCCTGCGGCGATGCCGAGTCATAGTTGAATCCGAAATCCCGTGGCGACATCTGGTTCAGCCGTTGATCGAACAAAAACACATGGCGGAAAAACGCCGCCCGGAACGCGTTCACCGCGTTCGGCGAAAACACGTGCGTCTCGTTCAGCGCCAGCGAATTCGTCCGCAAATCGTCTCGCACCGGGAACCCTGGCAGGTCCGACCCCCGAATCGAAATCGGGTTCCGGTTGTACCCATCCGCAAAGGAGTACCGCACATGCATCTGGTTCCGCTCGCTCGCCAAATAGTCCACGCGCCCGCCCGCTTGGTTCGATTCGTTTTCCGTCACCACCGTGCCCGTGTACACCGACGGCGTCGTGTTCCCCAACGGATACAAAGCGGCCACCCGCTGGCCCACCGCGCTGATCTGCGACGGCGGAATCACGCCGCTCGCAAAGATGCCCGCCCGCTGCGCCGGCGTCGGCACGTTGGCCGATCGGGTAATCCCCTGCCGGTTGCGGAACCCTTCCGCATAGGCAAAGTAGAACAGCTTGTTCGCCTGCACCGGTCCGCCCAGCGTCCCGCCAAACTGGTTCTGCTTCAGCGGTTCCACGTCGCGCGAAAAGAAGTTTCGCGCATCAAACACGTCATTCCGAAAGAACTCATACAACCCGCCGTGCAGTTGATTCGTTCCCGACTTCGTCACCACGGAAGTATTCGACCCCGCTGCGCCGCCATACTCCGGTGGCGCCGTATGCGTCAGAATCCGGAACTCGCTGATCGAATCCACCGGCGGCCGCAGTGCAAACCCGCCATCCATCCGGTTCACG
Organism: Acidobacteria bacterium Ga0077553; assembly: GCA_001464575.1. Classification (GTDB taxonomy): domain Bacteria; phylum Acidobacteriota; class Terriglobia; order Bryobacterales; family Bryobacteraceae. Next base: position 51,392 of record LNFE01000191.1, read on the forward strand.
TTCTTCGCCCCGTCCAGCAGGAAGTTATTCGATTCCGGCCGCTGCCCGTTCACCGAATAGGCCTGACCCGCGCGCAGCGATCCGCCGGCGGTGGCGATGCCATTCGTCAGATCCGCCACGCCCGCCTGCAGCAGCCCGAGTTGCGTGAAGTTCCGCCCGTTCAACGGCAAATCCAAAATCTCCCGCGTCGTCACGGTCTTCCCCAGTGCGTTGCTCGCCGTATCCACCATCGCCGCCTCGCCCGAAACGCTGACGGACTCCCGCACCCCCGCCACCTCCAGCCGCACGTCCAGCCGCAGCACTTGGCTCACTTCGACCGCCAACGGCTGGCTTTCAAACGGAGCAAATCCCGGCGCCGCCACCGCCACCTTGTACCGCCCCACCGGCAACATTGCGAACCGGTATCGGCCAGACTCCACCGCCGCGGCTTTCACCAGTCCGGTATCCACGTTGGTCACCGTCGCCCGGCCGGTGGAGACCGTTCCGCCGGAAGCATCCAGCAAGCTACCTTCAATCGTGGCGACGGGATCTTGCGCCAGAACAGGCAGCGTAGCGAGAAGGAGAGGGAGAAGTCGCACCCCGCCAAGTTAACCGTTCGCCCAGCGCGGCGCACTAATCCCATTCCACTAGAGATTCTCTCGCCTCGGATCAATCGATGCCGCGCTACTAAAGGGGTATTTTCATCAACGTGAGATCGCGTTGACAGGTCCAGGGGCCTTCGTTATACTTCGAAAAATAGCCCCTCAATCTGCATTCCGCCACCGCTTTGTCTGTGCGCCAAAGTTGGAAAATATGAATTCTTCTGTTCGTAATTATGTTGTCGGCACTCCCATGGTCGAAGACCGAAAGAAGCCTTACGGGCCAATGGTGATCAACATCTACGGGGATGCCGCAACCCTTACCCTTCAGAGTGGCTCCACTCTTCCACCTCCGGGTGGCGGTGCCGGTTGCAATCCCCCCCCGTGCGTAGATGAGTTCTAACACTGTGTGCCTCAACTAGCCAGTGCCGTGCGAGACGATGCAATGTTGGCGCTACCTGGCATTTGGTAAGACCCTTCAGTCTGACGCTCCAATACCAGAGTGTCCTCCGATCCAAGGGGATGACTCGTGTGTTCAGATCACTTGGAGTCGGAATCCCCCATCCGGTTCCGGTGCTCTTTTGCAATACGAAAGTTGGATGACCAGGTCACGCCAAGGCGAGAGCTACGTTCTCACCTATTCGGATGTCGGCTCCTTCACGATAGCGCCTAACGGCGATCAAATCACATGCCAACCTCATCCGGGTGTACCCGATAAAACTGTTCGCCAGATCCTTCTCGACCAAGTCCTCCCGCTCATTCTCAGTCGCCAAGGCGCTTACGTCTTTCACGGCAGCGCCGTCGCCCTTCCTTCGGGTGCCGCAGTGTTTCTCGGCAAGTCCGGCCAAGGCAAATCTACCCTGGCGGGCTTTCTCGCTCGCGAACAGTTTCCCCTCCTTGCGGACGATTGCATTGTGCTGACCCCCCAAAATGGCCGACTCTTTGTCCAACCGGCCTACCCCGGCGTCCGCCTTTGGGGCGACTCCCTGCAGTGCCTCGGTGCCACGGAAAACGACCACCCCCTTGTCAGAGAAGGCCGGACCAAACGTCGCCTCACCACTCCGCAGTTTGCGCACGAACCGGTCCCCCTGCGCCGCTTCTACTTCCTCACCGGCGCTTCTACCCCGGACGTCGAGATTGGAAAGCTCGAAGGAGCCGGCATAGTCCGCCAGATGCTCGAGTCGCAGTTCGTCCTCGACCCGTTCGATGAGCGGGAACTAAAAACTAGCTTCGCTGGCGCCACCGCAGTAGCCCGCACCGGACTCTGTTACCATCTCTCGATCCCGCGCGACTTCAGCCGCCTCGCTGAAAGTGCCGGGCGCATTCTGCAACACGCCGCCACTCCCTAGGAACCGCACATGGAATTCGATCCCACCCGAACCTGGGTCGCCTCCTCCCGTCTCGCTGCCAGCGAAATCGGCAATGAATCAGTCGTCCTCAACCTCGCCGACGGCAAATACTACGGCCTGAACGACATGGCCAACCGCGTCTGGCGCGAACTCCAACAACCGCGCTCCATCGATCAAATCGCCGCCGCCCTCACCGCCGAATATGAAGTTGCCGAGGACCAAGCCCGCCGCGACGTCACTCAACTCTTGTCCGAGTTGCATGCTCTGCAGCTGATCGTGGCTGTTCCATGATCTCCAGCCTCCGGCTCCTGTCCCGCGCTCTTGTCGTCTGCCTCGCCTACCGGGCCCGGCTGTGGCTCCGGCCTCTCCAAACCTTGAACCTCGCCCAGCCTACGGTCCGCCCCCGCCCCACTCCCAGTGCTACTGCCCAGGAGATCTCGCGCGCCGTCTCTCGCGCTGCTCGTCTCCTCCCCGGCACCCACTGCCTCCCCCAAGCTCTCGCCGTCCGCGCCCTGATGGCCTACGCAGGCCGCCAAGGCGAACTCCATATCGGCGTCTCCCTTGCCGACGGCTTCGCCGCGCATGCCTGGGTCACCGAAAACGGCCAGACAGTCCACGGCCAGCATCAGGTCGAATATACGGCCCTCACCCCCTACCGTCGATGAAAGACGCCGTTCTCCACTTTCGGCACCTCTTTCAGCGCTCCCCCGCCACCTTTGCCGCCGTAGCCGCCGGAGCCATTGTTCAACTCGCCTTCACCGTCGCCGCGCTTTCCCTCTTCCGCCTCCTCTTCGACAACTACGTCAGCCAAGGCCAGGCCGCGACCGCCGCCTGGACCGCCTTGGGTATCGTTTCGCTCCAAATCCTTTCCAGTCTCGTCGGCCTCGGCGTCCGCCGCATCACCTTCCGCGCCATTCGTACCGTCATCGCCGAATACCGTACCCATCTCGTTCACCGCCTACTTCTCCTCCCCCGCGCCGCTACCACCGGCCTCAACCGCAGCGATATCCACCAACGGCTGGTCCGGGATACCGAAACAGTCGGTGCCATGACCAGCGCAGTCTTGAACACCTGGGTTGCCGGCGTGCCCGTCGCCCTGCTCCTGGTCGCCGGGCTGACCTGGGAAGACTGGCGCTTTCTTGCCGTTCTCATCGTGCTTGCCCCGGTCGTCCTCTTCGTCGAGTGGCGTTGGCGGCCCCCGGTGCGCGAAGAGTACGGCCACCATCAGGAAGCCGTTCAACAGTTCAGCCGCGGCGCCCTCTTCCTCGCCGATCATCTGGACCTGATCCGGCTGCAGACCGCGCAGGACGTCGAGCGGCGCCGGCAGCTCCACCTCATCGATACCGTCGCCCAAACGAACTTCCGCCTCGGCATGCGCATTGCGTGGGCCGATTGGGGCCACAGCGCCGGCGGCCTTCTCATCGCCGGCTCCGTCCTCGCCCTCGGCGCCGGCTTGGCCGCCCAGGGGGCCATCTCCCTTGGCACGCTTCTCAAAATCTACTTCGCCATGGCCCTCCTCCAAGCTCGCATCCAAGGCCTGATGGCTACCTATCCCACGCTCCACGCGGGCGTTCGCGCTCTTGCCGGTATTGAATCGCTTCACGGCCCCGTTACTCCCGAACCGTATAGCGGCTCCCAGGTGATCCCCTTCACCGGCCGCGTCGCTCTGGACAATGTCCATTTCGGTTACCCCGGCAAACCGGTCCTCGCGGGTGTCTCGCTCACCGTCGAACCCGGGACCATCACCGTTCTCATGGGCCCCAACGGCGCGGGCAAAACCACCTTGCTCCATCTCCTCTGCGGCTTGTACCTGCCCCAGTCCGGCCGCCTGCTCGCCGATGGCCTCCCCTATTCCCAACTCTCCATTGCGGCCCTTCGCTCCGGCATCGCCGTCGTACCGCAAACGCCGGTCGTTTTCCGCGGCACCATTCTCGAAAACATCATCTACGGCCAGCCCGTCGCCGACGAAGCCGCCGCCCGCGAGGCCGCCGTGTTGGCGAAAGCTGACTCCTTCATCAGGGAACTCCCGGGCGGCTACCACGCCACCGTTGACGACCGGGGCGACACCCTCTCCGGCGGACAGCGCCAGAAACTCTCGCTGGCCCGCGCGCTCTACCGTCAGCCCCGGCTCCTCATCCTCGACGAACCCACCAACCATCTCGACCTCGAATCCGTCCGCGAACTCGCGGATAGTCTCCGACGCCTGCCCGGCGCTCCCGCTATTCTCGTCATCACCCACGACGAAGCCTTCGCGGCCTGCGGCGACCTCGTTCATCGGCTCGCCCCGGTCACCGCACTCGAGGAGGCGCCCACCCATGGCTACGCCTGAACAGACCCTCTGCCGCCTTCTCCTCGACCCCACGCCGAACGCCGGCGACGCCCTCCCCTGGTCCGCCGTCGTGAAGGTCGCCATCCGCTGGTCGGTGGGCTCGTTCCTCCTCGCCCGCCTCGATAGCTACGGTAGCCAGGTGCCGGCGGAGGCCCGGACTCTCCTCATCGACCACCACCGCCAGAGTTTCAGCCGCACCGCCCTGCTGGCCGCCCACGGTGCCCGTCTCTGCCACGAACTGGAGGCGCAGGGTGATGGCCCAACTCTACGCCGGGCCGCAGGAACGTTACACGCGCGATATCGACCTCCTTGTCGAAGAGGAGCATCTGAGTCGCGCCGTTGCCGCTCTCTGCGCCGCGGGATTCGCGGTCGACCACAAAGGAGACCTTGCCACCTATCGCCAGCAACTCCACGAACTCGATGGCTTCGTTGGCAACCATTCCGTAAACCTCCGCCATCCTGCCGTGGGCGAAGTCGATCTCCATTGGCGCTTCGGCCAGAACCCCGTTGCCGAACTCGAACCCGCTCGTATCTTCGCCCGTGCTGAGTGGCGCGAACTCCTCGGTTATCGGATCCGCGTCATCGGCCCATGGGACGGCCTCGTCCTCTCTGCCCATCATGCCGTCCGCGAAAACTTTAATCCCGCCACCATGCTCCGCGACGTTCTCGATACGCAACGCTGGCTCCAGCGGCTCGAAGCGCTGGGCAACGCCGCCGCCGTTCTCTCCCACGTTGAGCGCTGCCGGATGGCCGCGCCCGTCGGCGCCATGGCCGCTCTGTTGGGTCACCGCGGGTTTCTCGAACCCCTGGGCCAAACTGCAGCCAGCCGGGATCTCGCCTTTCTGTTCCGGATGCAGCTTGACGGCACCTCCATCAATCGCGATGTCCAACGCCTCTCTGATCCCCGCGAATGGACAAAGATTTGGCGCTATGGCCTTGGCGGCGTCGCCGGTTACCAACGGCTCATGAACGTGCACGCCCCCGGCCAACGCGTTCCGTGGGCCGAACGGCTGGGCCGCCTTTCGCGCATTCTCGCCGGCCTTAGCCCCACCAACTGGCAGCGCTGGCGCGCCCTCCGTACCATCGTTCGGGTAAAGACCAACTACCAGGACGCGCCGAAACCGTAACGGCTACCGGTAGCTCAGCGCCACCGGCGCTTGCCCCTCCACGCACTGGTACGTCCGCCCCGTAGCCAACTCCTTGAACTCATCCACCCGTCCGCTCGGCCACCGCACCACTACCCGTTTCACCGCCGTCTGCAGCCCCACCCCAAACGTCACCGCCAACTCCGACGACGACAAATAGCTTGACCCGCTCCGCACCCGCCGCATCTGCCATCCCCCCGCGTCCTCCAACTGCACCACTGCCCCAATCGCGTCCCGGTTCGACTTCCGCCCTTCGAGGCGGAACCGGATCGACTTATGCCCGTTTCCCACATCGTTCCGGTACAG
>LNFE01000192.1 GCA_001464575.1 Acidobacteria bacterium Ga0077553
GCGTCTCGGACCAGAGAAACGCCACCAGCACCAGCGTCATAAACAGACCCACGGCGGAAAAGACCGTCCACGGACCCAGGAGCCGTTGCACGCCCCACTGCCGCAGCCAAGTCTCCTCGTGCACCATCGCCGCCGAAATCATCAGGAATAGGAACCCGGGGAATAGGCTCAGACCGAGCGCCAGAAATGCGGCATCCAACTCCGGCGACTGCCCCGCGCCGGGCAGCCGGATCTCCCGCGCGTCGCCTCGCAGTTGATACACCAGATGCCGGCTCCCGGGCGCCCAAGCCTGCAACTCGTCTAAAGCCTCCTCAGGATAGGTGGCTTGGCCTAAGGAGTCCTCCGCCCGGATTCGGCGCTGGCTGCCGTCCGTCGTTTGCAAATCCAGCCAGAGGAAATGCTCAAGAAGGTGCTTGCCATCCGGAGAGTCCACCCGCAGCGTACTCTGCAAAACTTCAACCGGGATGGCGCGCATCCGCAGGTAGGCCCAGAAGTTGGTCACCCCAAACCACAAGCCCACCGACGTCAGCACGACGGTGACTGCGCCGCCCAACCAAAGGCCCCATGGCGAGTTTTTCATCCCTATACGGTATAGTGGGTCTATGTTGGAAGGCTACCTTCCCTTGTTCGTCTTTCTCGCGTTGTGCATCGCCTTCCCGCTAGCCGCTTTGCTAGTGGGGAAAGCTTTGCGTCCTTCTGTCTTCGCCCCTGCCAAGCTCGAGTCCTATGAGTGCGGCATCGAGGCCGTCGGCGGCGCTCGTGGCCGCTACAGCGTCCGGTTCTATCTGGTCGCCATCTTGTTCGTCATCTTCGACGTGGAAACCGTATTTCTGTTCCCCTGGGCTGTCCGCTATAAGCAGCTCGGATGGTTCGGAGTAGCCGAGGCTCTCGTATTCCTCGGTATCCTGGTGGTCGGCTACGTCTGGGCTTACAAGAAGGGCGCCCTTGAATGGGTCTAGTCCACTTCCCCCTCCCCGCATCCGCTCATCCCCCGCGTCCAAAACAAAATCAAGTAGAATTGTGAGGATTCCTATGAACGCCTTTCTTTCGGAAATCGTCCGCCGGAGCCTGCCTCTGGCCCTCCTCGGCCTCTGCAGCTTGGGAGCCGCCATCGCTCAGCCCCGCCTCCGCCTGTCGGAAACCACGGTCGGGCCCGTCTCCGTCGCGGTCGGTTCGAACGGCCCGGCGCGCACCATCGACGCCACCAATGCCGGCAGCGGAAGCCTGAACCTTTCGGCGACCTCCTCGGTCACCTGGATTGCCCCCACCATCGGCGCCCCCCGCACCTGCTCCATCATCGGCGGCACCACCTGCATCCCCGTGCAGATCGCCCTTAATACCACCTCTCTCGCGCGTGGCGTCTACACCGGCATCGTCACCGTCGCCGATCCCAACGCCATCGACGCTCCCCAAACGATTACCGTCACCGTACAGGTCGGCGGCAGCGTTCCCGACGCCACCACTCTCTATCTGCCCGCCCGCACCGGCGCCACCACCACCGCCCAGTTCTTCACGAACAGCACCATCCAGGGAACCCCCTCCACCACCTCCGGCGGCAACTGGCTCTCGCTGGCCTTCGACGGGGCGAGCAGCTTTGCCTTCACGCTTCCGTATGCGATCCGCGCCACCAACAATGGCTTGGCCGAAGGAACGTACAACGGGTCCGTCGCCATCACCGGCTCCTCCTTCGCGCCCGACAACAAGACCGTTCCCGTCACGCTGAACGTGACGGCGCAACCCATCATCGCCCTCTCCCAGCGGTCCCTCCGCTTGCGCATTGCCCAAACGGCCGCCGCCCAGTCGAACTTCATCAACTGCACCAACGCCGGCCTCGGCACGTTGACCCTCGCCGAAAACGCCGCCTCGGTCTCCTCCGGCGCCGCCTGGCTAACGGCCAGCCGCTTCCCCGGCACGAACTTCATCCAGATCGACGCCAACCCGTCTTCGCTGGCTCCCGGCAATTACTCTGCCACGGTGACCATCAATAGCAACGCTGCCAACGGCGCCCAGACCGTACCGGTCGAACTACAGGTGGTCGCCTCCGGCCCGCCGCAGGTCTCCGCGGGTGGCGTGGTCGACAACGCCACGTTTGCCGGTAACGACGAACTCGGCCGTGGCACCATCGCCGCCGTCTTCGGGGAACAGTTCCTGAACACCGCGCCCGCCGCAGCCTCCAGCCTGCCCTTACAGACCACCCTCAGCGGCGTCCGCGTCCTCGTCAACAATCAGCCCGCCCCGGTCTATTACGTTTCCTACGGGCAGATCAACTTCCAGATTCCCTTCGACGCCCCGGAAGGTCTCACCACCGTGGCCGTCGAACGCGGCGGCACCCGGTCGAACCTGACAGCCGTGCGCATCGCCAACCGCTCCCCGCGGTTGCTGACCTTCGGGAACTTCCCCGGCTACGGCATCATCGTCAACCAGGACGGCACCTATCCGCTGCCCGCCAGCGCCGGCCTCGGCGCCGCCGCTCGCCCGGCCCGTTCCGGCGATACGTTAGTGATTTACGCTCTCGGCCTGGGACCCACGGTTCCCACGGTAGCCAGCGGCGCCGGAGCGCCCACCAGCCCCCTCGCCGTCATTAGCCCCGCCCCCGGCGTGGTCATCGGCGCCAACTCCATCGCTCAGGTCGACTCCATCACGCCCGACTTCGTCGGCCTCACCCCGAACTTCGTCGGTCTCTACCAGATCAACGTCCGGGTGCCCGCCCAAGTCGAACGCGGCAACGCCGTCCCGCTCTACATTAACTTCGGAGCCCAGGTCAGCAACCGCGTCAACCTCGCCATTCAGTAATCGACATGCGCCTCTACTACGACAACGCCTACGCCACGTCGTTTGAGGCGCGCGTCACTGCTACCGCCGATGAAGGCCGCCGGGTTTACCTCGACCAGACGGCCTTCTATCCCACCTCGGGCGGCCAACTCCATGATCTCGGCACCCTGAACGGCATCTCCGTTCTTGACGTCATCGACGAGGACGACGGCCGCATCGCCCACCTGCTCGCGGCTCCCTTGGCCACCGAAACCGTCCAAGGCCAAATCGACTGGGCTCGCCGTTTCGACTTCATGCAGCAGCACTCCGGTCAGCATCTCCTGTCGTCCGTCATCTCCCAGTCCACCGTCAGCGTTCATCTCGGTCTCGAACTTTCGACGATCGACATCGAAGCGGAAAAGCTCGATCTCGCGGCCATCGAAGACCGCGCTAATGCCGCCGTCTTCGCCAATTATCCGTTAACGGTTACCTACGAAGACGCCGCTGCCGCCGAAGGACTCCGCAAGGCCACTGGTCGCACCGGCACCATCCGCATCGTTACCATCGAAGGGCTCGACCGCTCGGCCTGTGGGGGCACTCACGTTCGGGCCACGGGGGAAATTGGCCCGATTCTCCTGCGGAAAACTGAAAAGATGCGCGGCAACTTGCGCCTCCATTTCCTCTGCGGCCACCGCGCGCTGCAGGCCATCCGCGCCGAACACGCCCATCTCAGCGCTTCGATCGCTCAACTTACCGAGTCCGCCAAAGATGCCGACAAACGGGCCGCTAAACTTGCGCTCGACCTAGCCGCCTACCAAGGCCGGGAGCTCTACGCGCAAGCGTCCACTCAGCGAATCCCCGGCCCCATCACCGAGAACACGCGCGCAGTCGCCAATGCGTTCCTGGCCGCGGGCCCCGGTACCGTGCTCTTCACCGACGCCAACGCGATGCTGTTCGCCTCGAATCAACGCCACGCGGGCAACGAACTGAAGGCGCTTCTCGCCGCCCACGGAGGGCGCGGAGGAGGCAGTGCGAATCTGGCTCAGGGCTCACTCCCGGACGCTGCGGCCGTTGAAGCCGTCGCCGCTGCCCTAGGCTTCCCCGTCGTCGGGTAGGATCTCGTCGCCGGGCCAGGGTGGCTCTCCGCCTTCGCGGTTTAAGAACTGACGCAGCCGGCCCAAATCGCCTCTCTTCCGACGCTCCGCGAAGAAGCTCTCCGCCTCAAGAAAGGCCAACTTTTCAGCTACTGCCAACAAAATGAATTGATTCATGCTGGATCCGTCTTCGGCGCTGACTTTCTCAAGTCTTGATCGCATCGAAGCGGGAATCCGCAATGGATAAGCAGGGGTTTTCGTCTTCATGAAATTACCTTCCGGCGGATCTGCCGAAGCGCCTCGCCTGGAGTTAACAGCGCGATACCAAAGCGCTCCGGAGCACCCTGAAAATGCTTGGTGTTGAAGGAAACTAGCCCCTCAGCACGTCCGTTGATGGCAGCCGCCAATATCAATTCGTCGGCAGGGTCCGGCAAGAGTGGCCGCCAGTTGAAATGGATCACTACTTCTTCGGCAAGGAGAAACAAGTCGTCCAAATAGCCCTTCACCTGACCGATTCCACCCGGTACCGCCCTTGCATGTTGATCGCGGCAACACACCGCCTCATACTCCAGCGCCATCGCACTGCGCATCAGCAAGGTACCGTGTCCTAGCGAAAGCAGCGTCAGCAACGCCGCCGAAGCCCCGCCCGGACTCCGCATCGCCGCCACCACTACATCCGTATCCAACACCAATCGCACCTAGTCAAATGATATCACCGGCGATATCACCTCCGTCGTGACCGTACCCACGGCGGCACCTCCGGCCCGCGTCTACCCTTCGGCCTTCCGATCGTCAGGTCCAACAACCGCGCCCCATCTGTCACCACCGCCCGCACCTCCTCCGCCCCAAACCACTCCCGCAACTCCGCCGGCATCTCCCGCCGCATATCGCAACCCATCGAAAAACCGGAGAAAGCCGGCAACACCACCAGCCCTCGCCCCTCCAAAAAGGCCACCATGCGCTGGCTCGCCCCCGACGCCGTCTTTACCCGCACCACCGGATGAAAGTGCCCGACCACCGTCACCGCCCCCTCCTCCGG
>LNFE01000193.1 GCA_001464575.1 Acidobacteria bacterium Ga0077553
TCCTCGACCGCCCGGCCAGTTCAATGGCCCGATCGAGGAGGGGCAATCGCGTTGTTCGAACCATCCCCCGCCGCCAGAAGAACCTTCCCAACTCGGCGTCATCGGATGCCACTTAAATGTCGATTCCGTTTGGTCCCATATCGCGCGATTAGAAGCCTCTCCCGCAGCCCGGTATCGGACATACAGACAGTCCACTCCACTCGAAGCCAGAAAGCGCGCGAGGGCCACAGGAAGCTGATTGTCCACAAGGAACGTCACGAAGCTTGCAGGATCGTGTGGTCGGCCTGATGCGCGGCGTATTCAATTGCCGCAAGGATATCCTCGTTTTCGAGGAAGGCGTAGTCGGCCAGGATCTCGTCGTGGCTCGCGCCTTGGGCCAAAAGCTCCAAAATGTCAGTCACGCGAATTCGCTGGCCGCGAATACAGGGACGACCGCCACACTTACCGGGTTCGACCGTAATTCGACGCATCCTCTCGGAATCCATCATGCTGCTCCCTACCTTTAAGCATACATTCGAAGCGCGGCGCGAAATTCCCGCTCCTCGGTCTCCCTGCCGCCAAACAGCGCGTTCACAATCAATCCGCACTTTCTGCGAATAGTTGCCAACCCATTCATTCCACGTGATATCCCTCTTCTTTTCTGGCGCCCCGCCGCACCCTCCCGCGCCGGTTAATCACCCTCTGCCCCCTATCCTGTTCCTGCCAGGAAAACCACGCATGAATCCCGAAACCAATTCGCCCCGCAAAAACACAAGAGCCGAACAAGCCCGTATCAACGGAGCCCGTTCCCGCGGCCCCGTCACCGCCGCCGGCAAAGCGCAATGCCGCAAAGCCCGCCTCAAGCACGGCTGCTACGCCCGCACCGAAGCCAACGGCATCGGTCCACTGATTTGCAACGAAAACCGCGAAGAATTCGCCCTCTTCCGCCAAGGCTGGCTTGCCCGGCTTGCACCGCAAACCGTCGCCGAACAGGAGTTCGCCGACTCCTTCATTGCCAACGAATGGAAGCTCCTCCGGGCGCAAGCCGCCGAAACCGCGCTCCTCAATCAGGAAATCCGTTCGACCAAAGCGCAGTTCGAAGCCGTGCACCCGCAACTCCAAGGCGGCGAACGCGAACAAGCCCGCCTCGGGTTCGCCGTCGCCTCCTTATACCAGCGGTCCTGCGTCGCCGTCGCCCTCGATCGGAAAATCAGCCAGATTCAGGCCGCCCGGCTGATCGCCCTCCGCTCCATGCTGCTGCTCCAGTGCGGAAGGTCCCAGGAAGTTGCTAAAAACAGACCACTTACCCGTTCGGTTCTGTCCAGTTCCGTACCCGGAGAACCCCAAAATGCACCCAACTGAACCCAAAACCGCGTTGACATCGATCACACCGGTCTGTCACGCTTCCCCTAATAGCCAACCGCGACGTTGCCGCTTCTTGAAGGATTCCATGCGCCTGTTTTCCCTAGTCGCCGCTTTGACCCTCGTGGCCGTCCCCTTGGCCGCCCAGAAACTGACCAGCCCGAAAGAGCATTACGGCTTCAATATCGGTGACGATTACCACCTCACCACCTATAAGCAAACCGAAGCCTACTTCAAGAAACTGGCCGCGGAGTCCAACCGCCTGCGCCTCGTCGACATCGGCAAAACCGAAGAAGATCGCACCCAGTACATGATGATCATCTCGGCCCCCGAAAATTTGGCCAATCTCGCCAAGTATAAGGACATCGCCCAGAAACTCGCCCGCGCCGAAGGGCTCACCGAAGCCCAGGCCCGCGCCCTCGCCGCCGAAGGCAAAGCCGTCGTCTGGATCGACGGCGGTCTGCACTCCTCGGAAACCGTCGGCACCCATCAGTTGATCGAGACCATCTGGCAGTTCGCCAGCCGCAACGACCCCGAGACGATGCGCATCCTCAAGGACGTCATCATCCTCTGTACCCACGCCAATCCCGATGGGCACGATCTCATCAGCGAATGGTACATGCGCGAACCGGTCCCCGAAAAGCGCGTCATGGACGGCGCCCCCCGCCTCTATCAGAAGTACGCCGGTCACGATAACAACCGCGACTTCTATATGGCGAACCTCCGCGAGTCGGTCAACATGAACCGCCAACTGTTCATCGAATGGTTCCCGCAGATCATGTACAACCATCACCAGACCGGCCCTCTCGGTACGGTGATCTTCGCGCCGCCGTTCCGCGATCCGTTCAACTACAACATCGATCCGCTCATCATCACCTCGCTCGATCTCGTGGGTTCCGCCATGCACTCCCGCTTCGTGCAGGAAGATAAGCCCGGCTCCACCATGCGCAGCGGCGCCAACTACTCCACCTGGTATAACGGCGGCCTCCGGACCACCACGTACTTCCACAATATGATCGGGCTCCTCACCGAGATCATCGGCTCGCCTACCCCCATGGAAGTCGCCTTCGTCCCGAATCGGCAACTCCCCTCCGGCGATCTGCCCATGCCCATCGCGCCCCAGAAATGGCACTACCGCCAGTCGATTGACTACTCCGTCACCGCGAACCGCGCCGTTCTGGACGTCGCCTCCCGCCAGCGCGAGCACTTCCTCTACAACATCTGGAAGATGGGGAAGAACTCCATCGATCGGGGCAGCAAGGACTCCTGGACCATGAGCCCCAAGCGCATCGAAGCCGTCAAAGCGCTGATCGCGAAAGAGAACCCCGGCCGCCAGGCCGGTCCACAGGCCGCTGCGGCCCCGGCCCGCTTCTACGAGTCGATGAAGACCGCGGAACTGCGCGACCCCCGCGGCTACGTCATCTCCGCCGCGCAGGCCGACTTCCCCACCGCAGTGAAGTTCATCAACGCTCTGGTCAAAAACGGCATCCAGATCCACAAAGCCACCGCGCCCTTCACCGTCGCCGGCAAGAGCTATCCGGCCGGTTCCTATGTCGTCAAGACCGCCCAAGCCTCCCGGCCCCATGTACTCGACATGTTCGAGCCCCAGGATCACCCGAACGACTTCCGCTACGAAGGCGGCCCGCCCATCCCTCCTTATGACAACGCCGGCTGGACCCTCGCCTACCAGATGGGCGTCCAGTTCGATCGCATCCTCGACCCCTTCGATGGACCCTTCGCCAAGCTCCCCTGGGGCGTGCTCGAAAAGCCGCCCGTCGGCAAAGTCGAAGGCACTGGCGCCGGTTACCTCATTAGCCACAAGGTCAACGACAGCTTCATTCTCACCAACCGCCTCATCGCGGCCAAGGAAGAGGTCTACTGGCTCAAGCAGGGTGTGAAAGACGACGCGCTCTACGGCCCCGGCGCGTTGTATGTCCCGGCGAAACCCACGACGAAAGCCATCATCGAGAAAGCCGCCGCCGAGTTCGGCTTCAATGCGAAGGCCGTCGCCGCTCGCCCCGCCGGCGAATCCATGAAGCTCGCCGCGCCGCGCATCGCCCTGTGGGATCAGTTCGGCGGCTCCATGCCCTCCGGCTGGGTTCGCTTCCTGCTCGAGCGCTTCGAGTTCCCCTTCGACGTGCTCTATCCCCAGACCATCGACGCCGGCAATCTGCGCCAGAAGTATGACGTCATCCTCTTCGTCGGCGGCGCCATTCCACGGCCCGCGAACATGGGCCCGGAGGCTGGCCGTGGCGGAGCCCGCGGCGGAGAACCCAATCGCGACAAGATCCCTGCCGAGTTCCAGCCCTGGCTCGGCCACGTAACCGAACAGAAGTCCATCCCGCAGCTCAAGGCCTTCATGGACACCGGCGGCACCGTCATCACCATCGGCTCGAGCAACAACCTCGCGGCCCATCTCGGCCTGCCCGTCAAGGACGCCATGGTCGAGCGCGACCGCAATGGCCGCGAGCGTTCGCTCCCTCGCGAAAAGTACTACGTGCCCGGCAGCATCCTCCAGGCCAACGTGGATAACACCCAGCCCGTTGCCTACGGCCTCGAAGACAAGGTCGACGTCTTCTTCAACGATAGCCCCGTCTTCAAACTCGCTCCCGAAGCCATGGCCCGCGGCGTCAAACCCGTCGCCTGGTTCGGCTCCTCGCCGCTCCGCAGCGGCTGGGCCTGGGGCGAAAAGTACCTCGAAGGCGGCGTCGCTGTCGCGGAAGTCCCCGTCGGCGAAGGCAAGCTGATGATGATGGGTCCGGAAATCACCTTCCGCGCTCAACCACACGGCACCTACAAACTGCTGTTCAACTCGCTGTTCCTCAGTACCGCAACGATGCAGAAGTAGCCACGACGAAGGGTATACGATAGAGGCAGCAAGCTATGTCGAAGAAGTTGCTCCTCTGTCTGCTCCCCGCCGGAGCCGCGCTGTTCTCGTGGGCCCAGACCGCTGAGCCACCTGCGAAAAAGGTGGATTTCGTCCGCGACGTCCAGCCGATCTTCGAAAAATCGTGCGCGAACTGTCATGGCCCCAAGGTCCAACTTGGGGCCCTTCGCCTCGACGCGAAGACGCTCGCCTTCGCCGGCGGCCAAAGCCGCCACGCCGGCATCGTCCCCGGCAAGCCCGAAGAAAGCACCCTCTTCCAACGCATCGCTGGAACCACCGATCAGGCCCGGATGCCGATGGGCGGCAAGCCCCTCGACCCGGCCTCGATCGCCATCATTAAAGACTGGATCACCCAAGGCGCCGAATGGCCCGAAGCGGCCAGCGCCAAAGCCGCCGAAATCAAGAAGCACTGGGCTTACATCCCGCCGGTACGCCCAAGTATTCCCGCCGGCGCCGGTCACCCGATCGACTATCTCGTCCGCGCCAAACTCGCCGCCGAAGGCCTCCAGCCTTCACCCGAAGCCGACCGCACCACCCTCCTCCGCCGGCTCTCGCTCGATCTCATCGGCCTGCCGCCCACCCCAGCCGAAGTCGACGCCTTCCTCGCCGACAAGAGCAAAGACGCCTACCAGAAGCAGGTGGACCGCCTCCTCGCCTCGCCCCATCACGGGGAGCGCTGGGGCCGCCACTGGCTCGACGCCGCCCGCTACGCCGACTCCGACGGCTTTGAAAAAGATAAACAACGCTTCGTCTGGTTCTACCGCGACTGGGTCATCAAGGCCATCAACGACGACAAGCCCTACTCGCAGTTCATCATCGAGCAGATCGCCGGAGACCTGCTCCCCAATGCAACGCAAGACCAGATCGTCGCCACCGGCTTCCTCCGCAACTCGATGATCAACGAAGAGGGCGGCGTCGACCCCGAGCAGTTCCGCATGGAAGCGATGTTCGATCGTGTCGACACCGTCGGCAAGAGCATCCTCGGCGTCACCATCGGGTGCGCCCAATGTCACAACCACAAATTCGATCCGCTGACCCAGGAGGAGTACTACAAGATCTTCGCCTTCCTGAATGACTCCGCTGAAGGCAGCGTCAGCGTCTACACCCCCGAACAGCAGATGCAGCGCGCGGACATCTTCCGCCGCATCAAAGAGATTGAGGACGACCTCCAGCACAAGAATCCCGACTGGCGCGAGCGCATGAACGCCTCCGCCAAACCCCAGCCCGCCTGGACCACGCTCACGCCCGACGTCGACGACATCTCCACCGGAGGCCAAAAGTATCTTCTGATGGGCGACGGCTCCATGCTAGCCGCCGGCTACGCGCCCACCCGCCATCGCGCCAAGATGGTCGTCAAAACCAAAGAGACCGGGCTTCAGGCTCTCCGCGTCGAACTACTTAAGGATCCCAACCTTCCCCACGGAGGTCCCGGCCGGTCCATCGAAGGCACCGGCGCCCTCACCGAAATCGAACTCGAAATCGCCCCGCAGGACGCGCCGGACAAGATCGAAAAGATCAAGTTCGTCCGCGCCTCGGCCGACTTCGAAATGGCCCCGACGCCGCTCAAGCCCATCTACTGGGATAAGACCGACAACTCGAAACGCCTGCTCGGCCCGATATCATACGCCATCGACGGCGACGACAAAACCGCGTGGGGCATCGACGCCGGCCCCGGCCGCCGCAATCAACCCCGGCAGGCCGTCTTCATCACGGAGAAGCCCTTCGGCTACCCCCAGGGCACCGTCCTGAACATCTACCTCAAGCAGAACCACGGCGGCTGGAATAGCGACGACAATCAGAACAACAATCTCGGCCGCATGCGCTTGTCCGTCTCCGCCGCGACCGACGCCGTCGCGCAAGGCCCCCTGAACTTCTCCACCTGGCGGCAGACCGTGCCCGAGTGGAAGGAACAAAACGAAGCCATTGAAGCGCTCTGGAAGCAGCACCCGGAGCCGACCTCGCAACTGGTGATGAGCCGAGGCGAATCGATGCGCGACACCAAGCTGCTCCTGCGTGGCGACTTCCTGAAGCCGGGCAAACTCGTTAAGCCCGGCGTGCCGGCCTTCCTGAATCCGCTACCCACCGACGCGGAACCCACGCGGCTCTCCTTCGCGAAGTGGTTGGTCGATCGCCAGGCGCCGACAACCGCCCGGGCGTTCGTCAATCGCGTTTGGCAGGCCTACTTTGGACAAGGCCTCGTCACTACGCCCGAAGACCTCGGCAAGCAGAGCGACATCGCGTCGCATCCGGAACTGCTCGACTACCTCGCCGTCGAGTTCATGGAGTCCGGCTGGAGCATGAAGAAGCTGCACCGGCTGATCGTCTCGAGCGCGACCTACAAACAGAGCTCGAAGACAACGCCGGAGTTGCTCTCGAAAGATCAATTCAATAAGTGGCTCGCCCGGGGCCCGCGCTTCCGCGTGGAAGGCGAAGTGGTGCGCGACATTACGCTCGCCGCCGCCGGCCTGCTCAATACGAAGATCGGCGGCCCCGCCGTCTACCCCGCCGCGCCGGAGTTCCTCTTCCTGCCGCCCAACTCGTACGGTCCTAAAATCTGGAAAGAAGAGAAGGGCGACGACCGGTATCGCCGGGCGGTCTATACGCACCGTTACCGCTCGGTGCCCTACCCGATGCTGTCCAACTTCGATACCCCGAACGGCGACGTCGCCTGTGTCCGGCGCTCCCGTTCGAACACCCCCCTCCAGGCGCTGACTGCGCTAAACGAACCCATGTTCCTCGAAGCGGCGCGGGCGCTCGCACTGAAGACTCTCCGCGAAGGCGGCAAGACCGACGCGCAACGCGTCGACTTTGCCTTCCGCCGGGTTGCCTCGCGCAAGCCGATGCCGGAGGAACGCACCATCCTGCTGGCTTTGCTCGAAAAACAAACCCAGCGCTTCACGAGCGGCAGTCTAAATCCCAAGGACCTCCTGGGAGGCGACCCGCCGGCCGGGACCCCGGCCGCCACCGCCGCCGGATGGACCGCCGTCGCCCGTGTCCTCCTCAACCTCGACGAAACGATCACGAAGGAATAAGTCATGTCGAAACTCAGCCGGCGTTGGTTCTTTGAGCAGTGTGGCGTTGGCCTCGGGGCCATGGCGATGAACGCCCTTGCCGCCGCCAATCAGCAGCCTCACTTCGCCCCCAAAGCGAAACGCGTCATCTTCCTCTTCATGGCCGGAGCACCCAGCCATCTCGAGATGTTCGACAACAAACCGCAACTGGCCAAGTTCGATGGTCAACTGCCTCCGGCCGAGTTGCTCAAAGGCTATCGCGCGGCGTTCATCAACCCGAATTCGAAGCTCCTCGGTCCTAAGTTTCCGTTCGCCAAGCACGGCCAGTCCGGCGCGGAGTTGACCAATCTGCTGCCGTATCTCAGCAAAGTGGTCGACGACATCACCATCGTCAAGAGCATGTCGACCGACGCGTTCAATCATGCGCCGGGGCAGATTCTGATGAACACCGGCGCGATGATTTTCGGCCGTCCGAGCATCGGCTCCTGGGTCACCTATGGCCTCGGCAGCGAGTCAAAAGACCTGCCGGCGTTCGTCGTCTTCTCCACCGGAAAGAAGGGGCCGAGCGGCGGCAACTCCTGCTGGGGTTCTGGGTTCCTTCCGACCACGCACCAGGGCGTTCAGTTCCGCTCAACCGGCGACCCGGTGCTGTATCTGTCCAACCCTGCGGGCGTCGACAATCAACTGCAGCAGGATTCGCTCGAGTCGATCAAGCGCTTGAATCAGATGAAACTCGACTCGACGGGCGACCCGGAGATTGCGACCCGGATTTCGAGCTACGAGATGGCGTACCGGATGCAGATGAGCGCTCCGGGGGTGATGGATCTCTCGCAGGAGCCCAAGCATATCCTCGATATGTACGGCGCCGACCCGGCCAAACCCAGCTTCGCGAACACGGTGCTGCTGGCCCGGCGGTTGAGCGAACGCGGCGTCCGGTTCGTGCAGATTTTCCACGAGGCGTGGGACCAGCACGGTAATCTCGTCAAAGACATTACGCAGAACTGCAAGGATACGGACCAAGCCTGCGCGGCGCTGGTGCAGGATCTGAAGCAGCGCGGGATGCTCGATGACACGATCGTGATCTGGGGCGGCGAGTTCGGCCGGACCCCGATGGTGCAGGGCGGGAGCGACGGCCGCGACCATCATCCGAACGCTTTCACGATGTGGATGGCGGGTGGCGGGTTCAAGCCGGGCATCACCTACGGCGAAAGCGATGAACTTGGGTTCAACGTGGCCAAGGACAAAGTCCACGTCCACGACTTACACGCGACGATTCTGAACCAACTCGGGTTTGATCACACGAAGTTGACCTATAAGTTCCAGGGCCGGAACTTCCGGCTGACCGATGTTCATGGCGAAGTGAAGCGCGCCATTCTGACTTAGATCACGACCCCATCACGACGGAGAATACGACCCTGGGGCCGGAAGGGTGGCACCGGGAGCGGAGCAATTAACGGCGAGTTGGCGGACCAGAACTCGCGGGAGGGCCGCTTCTCGCCGGTCCGGTAGAAGTGGGTGAGGTAGGCCATATCACAAGCCGTGTAGTCCGAAAACCACTGGTCGGCATCTTGAATGCCGCACTCGTGGAATAGGGTGATGGCATAGGCCGCAGCCTGGCGCTCGTACTCGATCACGGCAGGCAAATCCTGCTCCGGGACGGGAGGATTTCGCAGCTTGCCGATGTCGAATGCGTCGGGGTGGACATTCCACTGCACGGTGTGGCCGAATAAGTGGCCGAGCAGGAAAAGCCGGTCTTCGGGGCTCAATAAGTAGTCGAGATGGATCTCGGCGCCGTCGAGGTCGCCCGTCAACGGGTCTTGGACGTCGCGGGTGACGACGCGGATTCCATAAGCGGCCTGGATCCGGTGTTGGACCAACTCGCCATAGGCGGAGTAAGGAAGCATTCGCAGTATTATTAATACCAGATGGACCGGCTTCCGGACGTAACCACGACGCAGACGGACTCGATCGCCCGGCGGACGAGTTCGGCGACGCATGAAGAGGGCCGGTTCGTTTCGGGTACCCTGCTGGGGGGGCGATACCGGATTATCGGTCTGCTCGGCGAAGGCGGCATGGGCGAAGTGTACCGGGCGACGGACCTGGCGCTGGGGCAGTCGGTCGCGCTGAAGTTTTTGCCCGAGTCGGCGGCGGGGAACGACCGGCTGCTCGAGCGCTTCCAGAACGAAGTCCGCGTGGCGCGGCAGGTGTCCCATCCGAATGTATGCCGGATGTATGACATCGGTGAGGTTGAAGGGACCCCGTTTCTCTCGATGGAGTATGTCGACGGCGAGGACCTGGCCACGCTCTTAAAGCGGATTGGCCGGCTGCCGGCGGATAAGGCGATCGAGATAGCCCGGAAGCTCTGCGCCGGGTTGCAGGCGGCGCACGACAAGGGGGTAATCCATCGGGACCTGAAGCCGCAGAACGTGATGCTGAACAAGAAGGGCGAGGTGTTGATCCTCGACTTTGGGTTGGCGGCGATTGCGGAGCAGATTGCGGGCTCGGAGGTGCGGAACGGCACCCCCGCTTACATGTCCCCAGAGCAGTTGAAGGGCACGGGGGTGACGGCACGGAGTGACCTCTACTCCCTCGGTTTGGTGTTGTACGAGCTGTTCACGGGCAAGCGGCCCTATGAGGCCGGCTCGATGCAGGATTTGATCGCCTTGCAGGAGGCCGCGCAGCCGAGCAGTCTGACGGCGTTGGCAAGTGATGTGGACCCGGCGGTGGAGCGGGTGATCCGCCGCTGTCTCGATCCGGACCCCTTGCGGCGGCCTTCCTCGGCGCTGGCGGTGGCGGCAGCGTTGCCGGGTGGAGATCCGCTGGCCGCGGCGCTGGCGGCGGGGGAGACGCCCTCGCCGGAACTGGTGGCTGCGGCAGGGGGCACCGATGGTCTAGCCCCGCGATACGCGATTGCTTGTCTGGCAGCCATCCTTCTATGTATTGGGGTGAGCCCGTGGTTGCGGCAGCAGAGCTTGGCTCTGTTCCGCGCTCCGGCGGAGTACTCGCCGGAGGTCCTGGCGCAAAAGGCACGGGATTTGGCGGCGCGTTTCGGGTATGGGCAGAAGCCGGCGGACCGGGCGTTCCGGCTGGTGGAGCGGGGGGAGCTCTTCGAGCATTTGCGGAAGCTGCCTTCACGGGACGGGAGGCCCGGGCGCCGCTGCTTGCCGAGCCGCTGGGGACCATCACTGCGATAAACCCACCGCCGGTGGAGCCCGGAATGGTGCAGGTAGACCTGGATAGTGGCGGCCGGCTGCGGCATTTTCGTGGAGTTCCCTATGCGTTGAGCGAGCAGCCGGCGGGTCCGGCGCTGGACGTGGCGGCAATCTTCAGCGCCGCGGGCCTGGAGTTCAGCCAGTTCACGCCGACGGCGCTGGTGCGGAGTCCGCTCGGGGTGGTGGATCAGGTGCAGGCCTGGAAGGGGTCCCATCTGGTGATCCCGCAGACGGAAATCGTCGTGCAGGTCGGTTCCTGGAAGGGGCAAGTGACGGAGGTCCAGATAATTTGGCCGTGGATGATCGATGGCGCCGTGCGTGGGGCGAGCTGGATTCAGCGGACGTTGGAGTTCACGGCGCTCGGCGTGGCGATGTTTTTTACATTGATGCTGGCCCGGCGCAACTGGAAGGTGGGACGGGTGGACCGGCGGGGAGCCTTGCGCCTGGCGATCGTCTCGGCGGCACTGGTGGTGGCCGCGTGGGCGGGGAGCATGCACCCAGTGCTGACAAGCGGGATGATCGGCATCGTATTTGAAATCGTGGCGCAGGCGATGTTTTTTGGCGCAATTTTGTGGCTGATCTATTTAGCGATTGAGCCTTCGGTTCGGGCGCGCTGGCCGCAGTCGCTTGTGACGTGGAGCCGACTGCTGGCGGGCCGCTGGAAGGACCCGCAGGTTTGGGCGCACGTCTTGATCGGCGGTGCGGCAGGGCTCGTGTTATTCACCGCGGTGACCGGACTGCAATTGACGCGTTTTGCCGAGGAGGGGGTGCGGCCGGGCCTCTGGGATAACTATCTGCTCGGGGTCCGTCCCTGGTTCGGAGAGGTGAGCCGCCTGCTGGTGGGCAGTTTGCAATCGGGGCTGCTGCTGTTCCTGGTGATGTGCGGGCTTCGTGCGCTGCTGCGCCGTGATTGGGTAGCGACGTTGGTGGCTTCGGCTTTGTTCGCCGCGCAATCGAGCGCGGCGAACACACGAACGGATTGGCTGATTACCTACGTGCTGTACTTCGTGATTTTCGTGGCGATCATCGGTCTGATGCTTCGCTTGGGTCTGGTCGTGATGATCGCGATGGTCTATTTTTTCAACTGCATGAACACGTTGAGTATCGGGACTGATTGGACGGCCTGGTATCTCTCGTCAGGAATAGCAACCTTTTCGCTTTTCCTGTCGATATCCGTCTATGGGTTCTGGCGCGCGCTGGGAAACAGAACTATTCTGAATTTTCCGCGCGATTCTGAGTCGTAATTCCGCGTTAATCCGAGAGGGTTCCATATGCTGCTCCGTATCTCGCTACTTTTTTGCCTGCCCGCCCTATGGGCCGCTCCGGTACCACCATTCCAGCTGAAGACGGTGGAGGCGCCGGCGGTGAAGCGGCCTCTGGCCCGGACGGCGCGGGTCGCGGAGTTCTGGATGGGGCCGATTTCAGCGGCGGAGAGTGCTCCGACGGCGATCAAGCCGGGGGTGACGCGGGCCGGCATTCACCGCTTTGGCGGCGATGAGTTTTTGACGCGGGGCCAATGGAGCGAGTTCCCGGATGGCCGGGCGGTCTACCAGGCGGCGCTGCGGAGTCCGGGGGCGAAGGGGTTGCGCCTGGAGATTTTAGGGTTGGCTGCGGGCACCGGCCGGCTTTGGCTCTATCCGGGTGACGAAACGAACCCAACGACACCCGTGGGTCCTTACGAAGGCGGCGACGATTTCTGGACGGCGCTCGTGGAAGGCGAATCGTTGGTGATGGAGTTCGAGGTCGCCGCGGGGGCGCCCCGGATGCTGCCGTTTCACGTGGGCCGGATCAGTCACATTTTCGCGGGCGTGGCGCCGGCAAAGGGCGGAGTGGGAGAGACGAAGTTGGGGCCGATCGGTGCGGCGCGAGAGGCGGCCTTGGGCTGCAACCTGGACGTGACCTGTTACCCGGAATGGGACGAGCGCGCCAGGAGCGTAGGCCGCTATCTATTTGAAACCAATGGCGGCGGGGCGCTCTGCTCCGGGTCGCTGATCAACACCCGCAACAACAGCGGAATTCCGTACTTCCTCACGGCCGACCATTGCGTCAGCAACGAGGCCGAGGCGCGGAGCGTGCAGGTGTTTTGGTTCTATCAATCGAGCGTTTGCAACGGGGCGCCGCGGAATTTGCGCGAGGTGCCGACCACCGTGGGCGCCACGTATCTCACCAGTGGTTCGCTCGAACTGGGCGACTATGCGCTGCTACGGCTGAATGGCTCGCTGCCGAATGGCGTGACGTTCTCGGGTTGGTCCGAGGTTGATCCCGAGATCGGGGCCGAGGTGACAGGCATCCACCACCCCACTGGTGACTACAAGAGGATCTCGTTTGGCAATAAGGCCGAACCGATTCCGACGCGGGGCCGGCCGGAGCCGATGTACCACTCCATTATTTGGCGGGAAGGGGTGACGGAGGGGGGATCGTCCGGTTCGCCGATTTTCAATCGGGACGGGCTGATCGTCGGGATGTTGTCGGGCGGGCCGAAGCCGCCGGCGGGGCAGACGGAATGTGATTTGCGGCCGGCGTTTGATTGGTATGGCCGGTTTTCGGTGGCCTATCCGGCGCTGCAGGGGTATTTGGAAGAGCGGACGACGGGTCCGACGACGCCCCCGCCGCCGACTGGCGGTACGGAAGGGACGCAGTTGACGAGCAATGCCCCGGCGAGCTTCACGGTGGGTCCGGTGGAGGGTCCGACCTTGTTGGGCGGTGCGTCGGTTTACCGGGTGGAGGTGCCGCAGGGGGCGACGCGGCTGGAGATCCAGCTGCGGACGAGTACCTCAGGCGCCGATCTGGACCTGTTCGTCAGGCGCGGGAGTGCACCGGCGCTGAACGGTGGCCGGGTGACGGCTGACTTTTCGGCGGCGACGGATAGCGGGAACGAGACGATCGTGATCACCCCGGCCTCGAGCCCGGCACTGCAAGCCGGCACCTACTTCATCGCGTTGGCACTGTTCACTCCGGGAGTGGAGGCACGAGGGACTGTGACGGCGATCGTGACCGGCGGGACCACCACGCCGCCGCCGAGTTCGGGCGCGGTGGCGCTGACTTCGGGGCAGACGAGAACGATTACGATTGAGCCGGTTCCGGCCGGAACGCTGTTGACGGGTTCGGCGGCCTACCGGATTGAGGTGCCGCAGGGTGCGACTCGTTTGGAGATCCGCTTGGCGACGGACACACCGAACGTCGATGTGGACCTGTATGCGCGCTTCGGTGCGGAATCGGTGGTCGAGAATCGGGCAGTGGTGGCCGATTTCCGGTCGGAGGGGACGGCGGGTAGTGAACTGATTACCATCACGTCGACCTCCAGTCCAGCGCTGCGGGCGGGAACTTATTTCATCCATCTGGGAGTGTTTACGGCGAATACGCGGATTGCGACGCGGCTGACGGCGACGGTGACCGGTGGGACGACGACGCCTCCGCCGGCTACGGGTGCGGTGGCGCTGACCTCCGGGCAGACCCGGACCGTGACGATTGACCCGGTGACGGGCGGCACGCTTCTGCGCGGCGCCTCAGCGTACCGAATTGACGTCCCGCAGGGCGCGACGCGGCTGGAGATCCGGCTGCAAACGGATACCCCGAATGTGGACGTCGACCTGTTCGCCCGGTTCAACGCCGAGGCGCTTGTCGAAAATCAGCGAATTACGGCCGACCACCGCTCCGAGGGGCCGGCCGGGGACGAGGTGATCACCATCACCTCGGCATCGACTCCGGCGTTGCGCGCTGGGACATATTTCATCAATCTGGCCGTATTCACGACGAATACGCGGATTACGACGCGGTTGACCGCCACGGTGACGGGTGGCGGTACAACGCCTCCTCCGACGACGACGGGGCGCACGCTGACCTCGGGCGCGGCCGCGGCCTTTACGCTCGATGCGGTGGAAAACCCGACGCTCTTCACGGGCGATAGCGCCTACCAGATCTCGGTACCGGCCGGAGCGACGCGCTTAGAGGTGCGGATTCAGACGACGACCCCCGGCGCCGACGTCGACCTCTACGTCCGGGCAGGCGAGGCGCCGCGGGTAAGCGCCGGGTCGGTGCTGGCCGATTATTCGTCCGAGAGCGATTCGGGGAACGAGACGATCGTGATCACCCCGTCGGGTACCCCGGCGCTGCGAGCGGGCACCTATTACATCGCACTTGGCTTGTTTACGCGGAATGTACGGGTGCAAGGCACGGTGCTGGCGACGGTGACGACGGGCGGATCGTCGAACACGGTGGGGCAGCCGCTGATTGCGGGGCTCCCGCAGCGGTTTACGATTGCTCCGGTTTCCGGGCCTTCTTTGATCACGGATCCATCGTTCCGGATCACCGTGCCGGAGAACGCGTCGCGCGTCCGCGTGGTGCTGCAGACGAGCACGCCCAATGTGGATGTGGATCTGTTTGCGCGGGTGGGACAGGCGCCGGCGATTGCGGACGGCCGGATTGTGACCGACTACCGGAGTGAGGGCCCGGCGGGCGAAGAGCTGCTGGACATCACCGCGGGTTCCACGCCGCCGCTGCGCGCGGGCACATACTTTATTTCTCTCGGGATGTTTACGCCGAACGTGCAGGCACAGGGGCAGGTGATCGTGTACATCGACACGGCGGCGGCTCCACCGCAAGCGCAGGTGGAGTTGACGTCGGGGACGCCGGGACGGTTTGCACTGCCCGCGACCGCGACGCCGACGCTGTATGCCGGCACCGCGGGCTTCCGGATTCAGGTGCCGGCGGGTTCGACGAGCCTGACGGTGCGGCTAAACACGTCGACCCCGAACGCGGACGTGGACCTGTATGTGCGGCGAGGGGCAGACGTGGAACTGGCCGATGGCGAGGTGATGGCCGACTACTTCGCGGAAGGCACGACGGGTAACGAGACCATTACGATTACGCGAACGTCGCAACCGCCGCTCGAGGCGGGGACGTACTTCATTGCGCTCGGGAATTATGCGCGCAATGTGGAGGTAACCGGGGTGGTCACCGCGACGGTGGAACGGGCTCCGGCTCCTCCGGCGGTAGGGCAGGGCCGGGCGTTGGTGTTTGGCCAACCCGTGGGATGGGCGTATGACGCCGTGCAGGTCCCGACCCTATTCTCCGGCGCGAATGCGTACCGGTTGGACGTGACCAACGTTTCCCGGATGGAGATTGCGTTGAAGACCAACACGCCGGGCGCGGACGTCGACTTGTATGTCCGGTTCGGCTCGCCGCCGGAGGTGCGGGAGGGCCGGGTGGTGGCCGATTTCAGCGCGACCAGTGTTTCCGGCGATGAGCGCATTACCATCACTCCCGGGGCCAACTCGCCGCTGCGGAGCGGGACGTATTGGGTGGCGGTGGTGGTCTACACGCCCGGTGTGGCCACGACGGGAACGCTCGAAGCGCAAGACCTGTCGGGCGGGAGTGGCGATGCGCCGAAGTTGCAGCTGCGGCCCAAGTTCGGCCAGAAGAGCGAGGACGCCGGGTTGAGCAAGTCGTGGCAACCGGAGGATCCGCAGCCGGCGGATGGCAGGCAGCGGATCAAAGGGAAATACGGTCCGGTTCGGGAGGAACAGTAGGCTCCTCGCGGAGCAGTTCGACAATGGCCACGGCCACCGAAAGGGCGGCCGGGCCGATGAAGAGGCCGAGGAAGCCGAAGGCCTGTGCCCCGCCGAGCAGCGCGAAGAAGACGAGCAGCGGGTGGAGGTTGACCCGGCCGCTGATGACGTAAGGCCGGATGAAGTTGTCGGCGAGTCCAATTACTCCGGCGCCGAAGGCGACGAGGATCAGGGCCTTGCCCCAGTGGCCTGAGACGGCGAGGAAGATGGACGCGGGGACCCAGACGATGGGCGGTCCCAGGACGGGGATCATCGAAAAGAGCCCCGCCACGGTTCCCCAGAGAATGGGGGACTTGAGGCCGAGCAGGGTGAAGATGAGCGCCGTCAGGCTGCCCTGGGCAAGGGCTACGGACCCAATGCCATAGACATTGGCGAGAACGCTGCGGCCAATATCGGCGAAGAGCCGGTGGAAGGCTCCCGGGGGGAGGGGCGTCACGCGTGCAAGCGCGTGTTTCAGGCGGCTGCCATCCCGGAAGAGAAAGAACAGGCTGAATAGGGTGACGACGGCATCGACGATCAAAGAAACGAGATTGGCTAAGAGGTCCCGGGTGAAGGCGAGAAGAACGCCGCCAAAGGCCTGAATTCGTTCCAGGAGAGCGCTGCGGATCTGTTCTTCGGTTTCGGGTGACTCGATGCCGGCCCAGAGGATGACGCGGTGGAGAAAGTTGGCCGTCCATTCGGTCCAGCCGCCGCCGGCGGCCGATTTGCTGGCGGCGACCTCATAGAGTTGGCGGATCTCCCGGGCCACGGCGGTGCCGAGGAGAAAGGCGGGCACGAGGATGAGAGCGATGACCAGAATCACTGAGAGGCCGGCGGCCAGTCCGGGGCGGCGGAGCCGGTGGGCGATTCGGATATGAAGCGGGTAGAAAAGAATGGCCAACGCCACGGCGGCAACGAGCGGCATGAGGAACGGCCGGAGGATGGCAAAGCAGACAGCCAAGGTGGCGGCGCCGAGGGCGAGAAGGAATCCATGCTGGAAGCGTTTCGATTCGAGGAGGGCCATCGAGAGAAACGTACCATGATTAAGAGCTAGTAACGGTATAATCCGGTTGATGAGCGCTCAGGACGTCACCCAACTTTTGCAGGATTGGTCGCAGGGGAACCGGGCGGCGCTGGAGTTGCTGACGCCGATTGTGTACGACGAACTGCGGCGGTTGGCACAGTATTACATGGGCCGGGAGAACGCGGGGCACACCCTGCAGGCGACGGCATTGGTGCATGAAGCCTACATCCGGTTGATTGATCAGCGACGGATGCAGTGGCAGAACCGGGCGCATTTTTTCGGGATTGCGGCGCAGATGATTCGCCGGATTCTGGTGGACCATGCGCGGGCGACGCGAGCGGCGAAGCGCGGCAGCGGGGTGGTGGCACTTTCGCTGGACGAGGCGCTGGGCGTAGCCGAGAAGAAAGACGTCGAGATGATCGCGCTCGACGATGCTTTGCGGACCTTGGCCGAGGTGGACCCGCAGCAGGCGCAGATTGTGGAGATGCGTTTTTTTACCGGCCTGACGATTGAAGAGACGGCCGAGGCATTGGGCATTTCGCCGGCCACGGTGAAGCGGGACTGGGTCTCGGCGAAGGCGTGGCTGTTCCGGGAGATGACGCGGCAGCCGCAAGCGGCGGGCTAGGCGGAGGAGCGGGTTTGCAAACGGAGTCTTTACCCTCGCCGTCGGCGCGTTGGCAACGGGTGAAGGAGATCTTTCATCAAGCGCTGGTGCAGCCGCGCGCGGAGCGGGATGCCTATGTCGCCGCGCGCACGCAGGGCGAGCCGACGCTGGCCGCCGAGGTGAACAGTCTGCTGGCCGCGCATGACGAATCGAGCGGATTCCTAGGTCAGCCGGCGGTGGACCTGCGTCCGGCGCTGATGAACTACGCGGGCCAGAAGATTGGCCACTACGTGGTGGAGCGGCATTTGGGCGAAGGGGGGATGGGAGCCGTCTATCTGGCGCGCCGGGAGATGGACGGGTTCGCGATGCCGGTGGCGATCAAGCTGATCCGGTGGGCGGCGTTTAGTGAAAGCGTGGAGCGGCGATTCCGGATGGAGCGGCAGATTCTGGCCCGGCTGCACCATCCGAACATTCCGCTGCTGGTGGACGGCGGGGTGACGCCGGAGGGCTTGCCGTATCTGGTGACCGAGTATGTGGAGGGTCAGCCGCTTGACGGCTATCTGCGGATTCCTGGAGATTTGCTCGGCGGTAGCGGAGGCGCACCGGAACCTGATTGTGCACGGCGATTTGAAGCCGAGTAACGTGCTGGTGACGCCGGAAGGGAACGTGAAGCTGCTGGACTTCGGGATTTCGCGCCTGTTGGTGGACGAAGAGCAGGCGGCGCAGAACGCGACGGTGCCGGCGATGACCCCGGCGTGGGCGAGTCCGGAACAGTTGCGGGGGGAGTTGCCGCTGATTGCGAGCGACTGCTATTCGCTGGGGCGGCTGCTGTACTACCTGTTAACGGGGACACCGGCGGTGAACCCGACGGGGCGGACGCCGTTGCAGGTGCTGGAGGGGTTAACGATTGCGGCCCCGGTGTTGCCCAGCAAGGCGGCGTCGGACCCGGAGTTGGCGGGGGATCTGGACAATATCGCCTTGAAGTCGCTCGAATGCTCTCCGGACGATCGGTACCGGTCGGTGGAGTTGCTGGCCGATGATATCCGGTCGTTTCTGGAGTCGCGGCCGGTATCGGCGCGGCCGCATACGTGGCGATATCGCACGCACAAGTTTGTGGGGCGCAATAAGGGGGTAGTGGCGGCCGTAGCGCTGGTGACGGTGACGCTTTCCGGGGGGCTGGCCGCCACGATGTGGCAGGCGCGGATTGCGGAGCGGAACTACGAGCGGGCCGAGAGACGGTTTGCCGATGTGCGGCGGCTGGCGAACTCGTTCCTGTTTGAGATGGACGAAGCGATTGCGAAGCTGCCGGGGTCGACGCCGGTGCGCGGCACGTTGGTGCGGAACGCGGTGCAGTATTTAGACGGTTTGGCGGCGGAGGCGGCGGGCGACACCACGCTGCAGGAGGAGTTGGCGGCGGCTTACGAAAAGGTGGGGGATATTCAAGGGCGGCCGGCGTCGGCGAATCTGGGGGATACGGGCGGGGCGCTGGTGAGCTACCGGAAGGCGCTGGCGATTCGGGAAGCGTTGGAGCAAGCGCCGGGCACGGAGGAGGACCAGCGCCGGCGGCGGGATGCGCTGGCGGCGACTTACGTTCAACTGAGCAGCACGCTGAAGGCGGCGGGGGATTACCGGTCGGGGCTGGAGTTGGACCGGAAGGCACTGGCAATGCGCCAGAAGCTTTTGGACGCCGAGCCAGGGATCCCGGTGCGGCGGAGAGCGGTGGCGGCGAGTTTCACGGCCGTGGGGGGGAGTTTGTCGCAATTGGGGGCTTGGCCGGCGGTGATTGACGTGCGGCGGCAGGCGATTGAGCAGTACGAAGCGCTGGTGGCGGGGAACCCGAAGAGCGAACCGGACCAGCGGGGGCTGGCGTTGGCGCGGCAACGGATGGGGAGCATTCTGATGCACGAGCGGCAATATCCGCTGGCGCTGAAGCAGTACCGGATGGGCGTGGCGACGGCACGCGGAATTGTGGCGCGGAACCCGGGGAGCCGGGGGGACCTGTTGAATCTGGGGCAGGGCTTGATGGGGTTGGGGCGCTGTTTGGTGGAGTCTGGGGACGCGACGGCGGGGGCGGCGGAGTTGGCCGAGGCGCAGAAGATTTTCGAAAGGATGGAGCAGGCGGACCCGCGCGAGGTGCGGGGCCGCACGCTGTTGGCGTTGAGCCGGGTGCTTGTGGCGCGGGCGGCGCTGGCGATGGGGAAGCCGGAGGAGGCCTTGCGCGGGGGGCAGCGGGCGTTGGCGGAGCGTGAGAAGCTGAGCGCGGAGAACCCGGTGAACGCAGTCGCTTTTGGGGAGGTGGCCGAGGCGCATGAACTGATGGGCGATGTGAGGGCGGCACAGCGGCGGTGGGAGGCGGCGGAGTTGGAGTGGCGGCGGGCGCGAGAGATGATCGTGCATCTGCGGAACGAGAACAAGTTCAACGCGGCGGACCGGGAGGCGCTGGAACGGATTGAAGCGAAACTGGCGGCGTTGGCGAAAGCACCTCGGTAAGGCGGCGATAGGTTTGTTGCTGCTGCCGGTGGCGCTGCTGCTGCCGTTGCGCTGGGTGGCCCCCTGGTTTACCGGGGTGCAGGCGCAGAGGCGGGTGGAGAGTTGGTTTGCGGCCGGGCGGTACCAGAAGCGGTGTACGCCGGTGGCGCTTGGGAAGATTTCGCCGCACCTGCGTCATGCGGTGGTGGCGGCCGAGGATGGGCGCTTCTACCAGCACTGGGGGATTGACTGGGCGGAGCTGTGGAAGGTGACGGAGAAGCAAGTCGACTCGCCGAAGGCGCTGCGGGGGGCTTCGACGATTACGCAGCAGTTGGTGAAGAACCTGTTCTTTACGACGCATCGGAACCCAGTGCGGAAGGTGGCGGAGTTCGGCCTGGCGCCGGCGGCGGAGTTGGTGCTGGGGAAGGATCGAATTCTGGAACTGTACTTGAACTCGGTGGAGTGGGGGCCGGGGGTATTCGGGGCCGAGGCGGCGGCACGGTATCACTACGGGGTGGGCGCGGGGGCGTTGAGCCGGGAGCAGGCGGCGCGGATGGCGGCGT
>LNFE01000194.1 GCA_001464575.1 Acidobacteria bacterium Ga0077553
CCCGCTCCGGCACCTTGAACACGTCGCGCAGCAACTCCTCGCACGCCGCCCGCCCCCCGGCCGCAAACGTCTCCCGCAGCGTCCGCCGGAGCCGCAGCTCCTCCTCGGCCATCCGCGAACTCAGTGGCATCTTCCCGCCCATCCAGCGGGGCGTCTGCACCCGCTCGCTCGCCGACGGCTTCACCACAGCCACCCCAGGCTCTAGCCGCTCAATTTCCACTACCTTCCCCGCCATCAAGAACGCTTCCCCCGGCCGCAGCGAAGCCACGAACCCTTCCTCCACATCCCCCAGCCGCCGGTTGTTCTTCGTCACTACTTTCACGCGAAAATCCTCGGAAATCGTCCCGATCCCGTGAAAATAGTCCCGGGCAATCTTCGGGCTCGCCACCTGAAAATGCCCGTCCTCCACCACAATCTTCCCGTACCGCGCCAATACCTGCCCGCCCCCGGCCAAATACGTCAGCACCTCCCGAAACTCGTGCTCCGGCAGTTCCAAGTAAGGCCCCGCCCGCCGCACCAGCGCCAGCGCCTCGCCAATCTCCCACCGCCGCTCCACCGCCATTCCCAACAGCACCTGCGCCAGGACGTCGAGCGGCGCCTGCGGCACGCGCAACTCTTCTAAAGCCCCCGCCCGCACGGCCTCTCGCATCGCAATGCCTTCGAGTAAGTCTGGCAAACTCAACGGCAACAGCCGCCCATAGGCCATCTGCCCCGTCCGATGCCCGCTGCGCCCTAAGCGCTGCAGAGCCCGCGAAACACCGCGCGGCGTCCCGACCAGCAGCACCTGATCCACCCCCGCATAGTCCACGCCCAGTTCTAGCGATGTGGAGCAGACGACACACTTCATCTCCCCCCGCGCCAGCCGCTCTTCCAATAACTCCCGCTGCCCCCGTTCAATCGACGAATGGTGCACGCCGATCCGGTCCTCGTCCTCGGGCAGCAAATAGCCCAGCGCGACGCCTAAGCGTTCGGAAGCCGACCGTGTCGAGCAGAACGCGATCGTCGACTGCGCCTCGCCCAAAGCCTCCACTGCGGCCATTGCGATGCGCCCCGGATCGTACCCCGCCGCAGGCAGCGTCTCGGGAGTGTGGAGGTCGATCCGATGCGTCCGCCGCACCGAATCCTGCACGATCGCACACTGCCGGTGGCCGCACAAGAGCTCTGCAATCGCCGAAGCCGGCGCCGCCGTGGCCGAAAGCCCGATGCGTTGCAGCGCCCCGTGCCCCCGGGTGGCCAGCCGCTCCAGCGTCAGGGCCAGCAGCGCGCCGCGCTTGTTTTCGGCGAAGGCGTGGATCTCATCGACGATGACGACCTGCGGCACGAACCCATCTACCCAGGATTTTTGTGACAGCAGCGAACTCAGGCTCTCCGGCGTCGTCAGCAGCAGATGGGGCCGTTGCCGTGCCATCCGGGACCGGTCTTTCATGGCCGTATCGCCGGTCCGGACTTCCATGCGGACCCGCTGCTTCGGCGGCAGGCCTTCGTTCAAAGCGGCCAGCGGCTCTTCGAGGTTTCGTTGGATATCGCGTCCCAGCGCCCGTAGCGGGGTCACATAGACCGCCACCGTTGCGTTAGGCAGCGCCCCCCGCCCCGCCTCCGCCCCAAGGCGGGCCAGCACGGAAAAGAACGCAGCTAGCGTCTTCCCGCTCCCCGTGGGGGCCAGGATCAGGGTATTATCCCCCCGCAGCGTCCGCCGCCAGGCGATATCCTGCACATTGGTCGGGGCGGCATACCGCGAGGCGAACCAATCGGTCAACGCCCTCGGCATCCACTCTGGCCACACCCTTCGCAACGAACCAGTTTAGCAACTCTGCTACCCTGATCTTTTGCGCTTCCTTTTTCTAACTGGCATCTTATTGCTTGCACCCCTGGCGCTAGTGGCCATTTGTCGATCCGAAGTTAGCAATGCCCCTCTGCTTCGTTTAGAAGGGCAAGCGGAGTTGGTGGGCGACCTTCAATTCGCCTGCAACTCTAACTCGAGCGTGCCGTTCGACGTTACCGTCACCCTATCCGTCCCGGTAGCCACACCGTTCGCCGGGGCGACGCTTCAAGTCAGCTCCCCGTCCGCCTCTTATACCCCAGTCCTCGACGGCCCCAACCGCGTCCGGTTCACCGGCGTTTCTCTGCCCGCCGGCACGCCCACCACCCTCCGCATCACCGGCCTCCGCGCCAACATCTCTGGTCTCCCCTACTCTCTCGCCGCCACTCCCCCGGTCGTTTCGGCCTCGGTCGCCGCTGTTGGCTATCCCCTCGCGGCGCCGCAGGTGCCGGTCGGCTACCCCAGCCCCAGCTACACCGTCGCCTTGCGCACCGCTAACGGGACACCCGCGACGGTGTTGAACCTTGCCGCGTCCACCACCGAGCGCAGCCACGAACTCGTCTTCCGGGAGAGCTTTCCCTCCGCCTTCCAGACCCGCGCCCGAGAGGCCAACGCCACACAAGGCACCCGCCTCGTCGCCCAATTCACGAATCTGCCACCGGGTGCCGCCATTGCGGTCGCTCCGCTTTCCGGCCCCTCGGCGGCCCGCCTCATTGCCGCCGAGTCCGGACCCTACTCCGAAGTTCCCTTCTCCCCATTTGTGCCGCTTCCCATTAGCAACGGAACCGCCACCGCGGTATGGGAGGTACTTGCTGACGACCCCACCCGCCTCGAGACGTACGGCTTTGGTCTCATCGCCTCCGGCCCCTCCGTTTCGGCCGCGGTCACCGGGCGGCTCGGCCCCGTCGATCAGACCTCCCTCCCCCGCTTCGTCGCGAGCGCCGCGCTGGCCCCGGTGGACTATTTCCCCCGCCGCTTTGGCCAGCCCCCGCCGGCGAGCTTCGTCCTTCCCTATTTCTCTGACATTGGAACTTCCCAATTCGAGCTGCGAGTCGTCCTCGATTCGCCTTACCAATGGCTCACCGCGCCGGGCCCCGGCCCCACGCTTCAGTTCAGCGACGCTCCCCTGCCCCCGGGCCGCTATACCGCCTACGTCGAAACGTTGCCGGGTGGCCACGCGACCTGGATCGTCCTCAACGTCCTTCCAGCCCTGCCCGGGGCCGCCACCCCGCTGCTTTGTGCGCCGGGCGGCGGCGTTCCGAGCGTAATTCGCGCGGAAGGCATGGCGGAACCAGTATCGGCAATTCAAATCGCGTGCTCCGGAGGAGTCCCCGGCAGCTTCGTGACCACCACGATCTCCGGCTCGCTGAACACCTACTTTGCCAGCCGGATCCTGGACGAGGTGACCTCCCGCAGCGAGACGTTGCTGACGATTGGCGATCCCGCCGCACCGACTCCCGGCGTTAACGAGTTCTCCGCCGTACGGACTGATTTTTTCGGAAGATTCGAGTTCCGCAACGTCACCTTCCAGGTTCCTTCGAGCGGCTCGGTCACCCTCTGGATCAGCAATCTGCGCGTGGAAGGAAACTACTTGGCGGGCTTGGGCGATAGCTTTTCCGATCCCAATGTGGAACTTTCCCTGACGGCCACCGGCAATCTCGGCATGCCAGCTACGAAGTTTCCCATTGGAATCGTGCAGCCTGGCGTCGAATTCGACGTTCGCAACGCTGCGGGCGAATTCGTCAACCGGATCACCACCCCCGGCAGTTACGTCCTTCGCTTCCGCGAGGGCTCGGCCACTGCGTTCCGCCGTCTCAACGTCGCCACTTCTGTGGACAATCCCAGTGCGGTGGCGGACCAGGGTCCAGTAAGCAACCAGTTCTTCACCGAATCCATGAATTTCAGGGCCTCCCGCGGCATCTCCGGTTTGGCCACCCAAGGGACCCGCCTCCAGGCTGCGATCAGAGCTCTTCCCCGGTCGAGCCGCGTCTTTGTCACCGTCAGTCCGCTTTCGTCTTCCTCGCGCACGGCGCACGCCCGGCTGACGAGGAACGAACTTGAGCCATTCTCCGCGGCTCCGATCTCCAACTCGGCGCCGCTCTTCCTTGGCTCGGCCCTCCCCATGGCGGAGGTCGCCGGCAGCACCTTCCCGCACATTGTCTCTTGGGAGGTACTTGGCTCAAACCCGTTCCAGGTTGAACAGGTAGAGTTCGGTCTCGTCGTCAGCGAAGCCGACGGAACAGACGGAGCGATTACCGGCTCCTTCGGGCCGTCTCAACAGCCTCAGCTTTTGACATACCCCAGATTTCTGGCCCCGGTAACAACCGGCCGGCGCACCCCATCCTGCTCGTCCTCCGACTGTCCATACTTCGAAGGATCTCTGTGGATCTTGCAAGCCCCAAACTCACCGGATCGCCGACGCCACTCCTATTTCCTGCGGACCCGCGGCGCGACCTTCCGTTACCACGCTCGTTCCGATGCAGCCTGGCTCATCATCCCGGAACCTATCGGAGTTGCCCCGAATTCTTCGTTTACATTCATCACTGATCCCGCGGGATTGGCTCCGGGCGTCTATCGAACCACCATGCGGATCAACGAAACCGCCATTCCCGTCGTCTTTCAGATCCCTGGCCCACAAGCGCTCACCGTGCACGCCAGTCCAATCTCCTCGAGCGCGCCCAACCAGCGCACGATTCAGTTGACCGCGACCCACCACGTCAATGCGTCACGGTTTGATGTCATCAACATTCTGGTCAACAGTGCACTCGACGGCGGGGGCGCTGTTTCTGGTCAACGATGCCGGTCCCGAGGCGGGGCTGTCCGCTCCGCTCGTTCTCGGATCGAACGCGGAGATCGCCAATAGCCAGTGCCGAGTCCGGGGGGCCACCTCCTCGGTTACCCTGAACGGCCCAACTTTGGGTCTGATCCTTGACCTTACCTTCGACTCTGCGTGGACCGGCTCGAAGTCGGTCTTTCTCGCGGCGCGGGCCGCCGAAAACGCTTCGACCGGTTGGCTTCATTTCCCGCCGATCCACCTTTCGGAAAGCATCCTCTATCCCCGCGTCCTCCCGGGGGTCACCCGGACCAACCTCAACTTGATGACCAATCACGTCTTCGTGTATGAAGATGCCACGCATGCCAACAATTTGGAGACGGTCTGGGGTTTAATCAACACCGCGGTCGACGCTCGCGGAGCTTGTTACTTCGCCTACTACGTACCTGGAAACTTACTTTTCCTCTATCCAGATGACGGCAACGGCGCGGAAGCGAAAAGCATCCTACTCGCCGGCAACCGCAGCTTGAGCAACTCGCAGTGCACGATTGTCGCCGCGGGTGCCGAAGTCCGAAAGTCTGGCCGGCAGCTCATCCTCTCGCTGCCAATCCTAACGCTGCCCCCTTTCGACCCCGCGGCTTCTCCCGTGCAACGAGGGATTTGGGGAGCAGCGAAATCCCTCACCAGCCCCGCAGCGAGCTCCTGGCGAATCCTCGATCTCTACTATGACTAACCCCCTCTTCTCCCCCTGGACCACCCCCCACGCCGTCCCCCCGTTCGATCTCATCGAGCCGGCCCACTTCCTTCCCGCCTATCACGAAGGCATCCGCCTCCAGCTCGCCGAAATCGAGGCCGTCACCACCAACCCCGAACCACCCACTTTCCCCAACACCATCGAAGCCCTCGAACGCTCCGGCGCCTTCCTCGCCCGCGTCGCCGACCTCTTCGGCAACCTCAACGCCTCCCATACCAACCCCGAACTCCAAGCCGTCGCCCGCGAAGTCGCCCCCCTCATGGCCAACCATCGCAGCGCAATCATGCTCAACGCCGCCCTGTTCGCCCGCGTCGACGCCGTCCGTTCCCAATCCCCTACCCTCCCCCCGGAAGCGAACCGCCTCCTCGGCCAAACCCACAAACAGTTCGTCCGCGCCGGCGCCCGCCTCGCCCCCGATGCCAAGTCCCGCCTCGCCGCCATCGACCAATCCCTCGCCTCGCTCACCAACCAATTCGAACAAAACCTCCTTGCCGATACCGCCGCCTACGAACTCATCCTCTCGAACGAAGCCGACGTGCCCCCGTCCCTCCGCGCCACCGCCCAGCGCGACGGCCACTGGGTCATCACCCTCCAACGCAGCAGCATCGAGCCCTTCCTTCAACTCAGCACCCGCCGCGACCTGCGCCAGACCGCCTTCGCCGCCTGGGCCGCCCGCGGCGACAACGACAACCAGTACGACAACAAAGCCCTGATCACCGAAATCGTCCAGCTCCGCCGCGAACGCGCCCAGCTCCTCGGCTATCCCCACTACGCCGCCTATTCCCTCGCCGACACCATGGCGAAAACACCCGCCGCCGCCCGCGCCCTGCTCGACCAACTCTGGCAGCCCGCCCTCTCTGCCGTCCAGCGCGAAACCGCCGAACTCACGGCGGCTCTGGAAGCCGAGGCCGTCGACACCCCGCCCCTCGAAGCCTGGGACTGGCGCTACTACGCCGAAAAGGTCCGACTCGCCAGATACGACCTCGACGAAGAGCAGCTCAAGCCATACTTCCCCCTCGACAACATGATCGAAGCGGCCTTCTGGGTCGCGACGCAACTCTTCGGCCTCTCCTTCCGCGAACGCCCCGATCTCCCCGTCTACCACCCCGACGTCCGCGCCTGGGAGGTCCTCAACCGCACCGGCGCACACGTCGGCATCTTCTATGGCGACTACTACGCCCGCCCGTCGAAGCGCAGCGGCGCCTGGATGAACTCCTTCCGCGACCAGCAGCGCCTCGCCGGCGACATCAGCCCTATCGTCACCAACAACCTCAACTTCAACAAGCCCCCCGCCGGCTTGCCGACGCTGCTCTCCTACGACGACGCGACGACGCTCTTCCACGAGTTCGGCCACGCCCTCCACGGTCTGCTGTCGAACGTGACCTACCCCTCGCTCTCCGGCACCAACGTCGTCCGCGATTGGGTGGAAATGCCGTCGCAGATCTACGAGCACTGGCTCTCGGAAGCCACCGTGCTCGAACGCTTCGCACGCCACTACGAAACCAACGCGCCCATCCCCACTGAGCTCCTTGCCAAGCGCAAGGCCGCCCAGAACTTCAACCAGGGTTTCGCCATGATCGAGTATCTCGCCTCGTCCTATGTGGATCTCGAATGGCACTTACTCGAAGACGATACCCCACGCGATGTCCGCGAGTCTGAGGCCGCTTGGCTTGCGGGGATAGGAATGCCGCGCGAAATCATCATGCGCCACCGCTCGTCCCACTTCGCGCATATCTTCGGCAGCCCCACGGGCTACGCGGCAGGTTACTACAGCTATCGCTGGTCGGCCGTGCTGGATACCGATGCCTTCGCCGCGTTCGAAGAAAAGGGAGACGCGTTTGACCCAGAAGTAGCCGGCCGTTTGCATCGGCATATCTATGCCTCCGGCGGCACCGCGGATCCCATGGAGTTGTACCAAGCCTTCCGCGGCCGCGAACCCAATACCGGTGCCCTCATGCGCTCGCTGGGCTTCGCCTAACAGTTCCGCTTTTCCGTGTAGCATGGAGAGTTGTGACCTTCGACCGCGCCTTCCTGGTTGGGCTGCTCGCTGCCGCCGCATTCCCTGCACTCGCTCAGCAACTGGAGAGTTTTGATCTCTTGCAGTTTGCCGCCCCTCCCGGGCAGCGCGAGAAGATCAGCGGTGGGCTCCAATTTACGGAAGTTCGGGGCAACAGCTATTGCCGGATGGCAGTCTTCAACAGCTTAGCCTCTTCCGGCGACCCGGTGGCCGATTTCGACCGCGAGTGGGCCAACTTGGCCAAAGGTCGCGGCACCACGACGCCGACGCCGCCCGCCCAGACAGCGAAACTGCCCAACGGATGGATCCGCAGCGATGCCACCGCCGAGGAACAAACAGCGTCGGCTGGGCGGTACCGGTATAGACTGGTGACCTTCACCGGGAACGGCCGCCGCACCGCCGCCGCCGGCATGTTTAACGACGAAGCGCTGTGCGGGACTCGCGTCGACAGCTTCTTCGCGGGACTCACACCGTTGCAAGCAGTCTCGGCGACCACCGGCGCCACGGCGCCGCCAACGGCTGCCAGTAATGGATTCGCGTTCACCACCACGAACTTTGACGACGGCTGGACGGCCACCGAAGAAAGGGTTTGGGTGCGCGCGGTCAACGGCAACGCCACCGTCCTGATTCACCACGCCCAGCCGGACATTCGGCCCTTCAACAATGTGGATGAAGCCACCGCCCATGTGTGGAATCTGCTGGTGGCCCCGCGGTACAGCAACGTGGCGAATCTGTGGGTGCGGCGCAGCTTCTGGTCCGACGGCGGACCGTTTGGCGCCAAGCATTTTGCCGAAGGGGATTTGACCGATAAAGCGACGGGCAAGCGGGTCCACGTCGCGCTGCATCGGGCCGGGAATGGGCTGCGATGGCTCGAATTCATTATGCCGAGCCGGGATAGCTTTTATCAGCGGTTTGGCGTGGTGCAGCCGCAGGATGGGACAGATTGGGATCGCCTTTCCTCGGTGGCCAACTGTAACCGCTTTGCCGTTGCGGCGCGGGACCTGCCGGGCAAGTGGAAGTCCTCGAGCGGGGCCGCGGTCGAGTATGTGAACATCTACACCGGGAACAGCATGGGCATGGCCTCGGCTTCCAGCACCACCGAGATCACCTTCCACCCCGATGGCACTTACGTCAGCGTCTACAAAGGCGTCGACGGCGCCAACGGCGTCAACCGCTATGTCGGAGAGACCTTCCGCGGCACCACCACCGTAGACCGCTGGGAGATGAAGTTAACCAACCGGTTCAAAGGCGCCACGGACACCTTTGCGGTGCAGTTTGAAGCCGTCAAAGGTGGGCGCATCCTCCACATGCGCCGCGGCACTGTGGAGGAGTTGCACCTCTTCCGGCTCCCCTAATGGCCCAGCCGGCCACGATTACTGCGCTAACCCCGCCTTCTTCCGATCCCCCGCCCTCCCCGCTGAAGCCGCCTGGCTCGAACAGATGGGCATGCCCCGTGAGATCATCATGCGCCACCGCTCGCCCCACTTCGCGCACATCTTCGGCAGCCCCGCCGATTACTACAGCTACCGCTGGTCGGCCGTCCTCGATACCAACGCCTTCGCCGCCTTCGAAGAAGAGGGCGACGCCTTTGATCCCGAAGTCGCCGCCGCCCTGTACCGTCACGTCTACTCCGCCGGCAGCACCGCCGACCCCATGGAGCTCTACCGGGCCTTTCGCGGCCGCGAACCAGAGACCAGCGCTTTGATGCGCTCTCTCGGCTTCGCTTGAAAGCCCATGAAATCTAGCGCCGTTGGAAACCCGCCTGCAGGGCACCCAAATCGATCCGGCTGACCTCCGGCTGTCCTTCTGCATCCAGGGCCTGCCGGGCCCTTCGTTCGGCCGCCTTTGCCTCCGTCTTGCGATTTAGCCGGCGCAGGATCATCGACCGCAGCGACAGCACATGACTAAGCCTGGGCTGCCCGCCTCCCGTACGGGATTCCACCAGAGCGAGCAGGAGTTCACTCACCTCGGCAGCTTCCGTCAGCGAGTTCGACTTCCAGAAGCTCTGCGCCAGATTCAACAGCAAAGACTGGTCGAGGCCCTGGTGCCTCTCCCCGCTAACGGGCAAGGCCTCTCGAAACTCCGCCCAGCTTCGCCGGCTCTGCTCGAAGCGGCTCCCGGTCTCGGCGCTCCGGTCAAATTTCTGCGCGAGCAGGCCCAGGTCATTAATCACGAGGATCGTCTTCAGAATGTGGTTGCTGTCTGACTGCGGGTTCGCGATGGCCAAAAACCGGCGGTAGCTTTCCTCTGCTTCCGCGTACCGGTTCAGCGTCATTCTGACGTTCCCCAGGTTGTAGTGCAGTTGAATCAACGCCGGGCTGGACGGTCCCGCCACCTGCGCGATGAGGTCGGCGGATCGCGCGAAGGTCCGGTGCGCCTCGGCCAGACGGCCATCTTCCCACTGCAGCGTCGCTAGATTGTTCAGCGTCGTGGCCGCGTGCAGGCTGAAATTCCGACCCGAGCGCTCCCATGCGATCTTCGCCTGCTCGTAGTGCCGGTAAGCCCGGGAGATGCGATGTTGCTCCTGGTTCAACGTGCCGAGGTCGTTCTGGATGTGCGCCAACAGATGGCTAGGCGCCGCGTCGCCTTGTCGTTCGAGAAACTCGGCGAGCACCCGTTCGGCGGCTTCCGGCTGTCCTTGCTTGCGCAGCCGTTCCGCTCCCAGGCGCGTCTGCTCGCCGATCGTTCCTATCGCCGTCGCGCCAGAGGTTCCGCCCGGAACCGGGCCGTCGGCGCCGCGCAGAGAAGTCATTAGAAGTCCGGTAAGGAAGAGGAGTAGAACTGCCGTGTTCGGTTTCATAGAGAGGGTTCCGCTGTCGAAGGCGGGAAAAAACGCGGTCGCACACAAGCCGGAAAGGATTTTTTTGACGGCCCCCAAGGCGCGGGGTAGGATACAGTGTCGGGCTCGCTACGGCCGCCACATGAACAGCGTCACGCGATTACTTCTTCGATGGCGGCAGGGCGATACGGCCGGGAGCGACGCACTCTTCCACGCCGTCCATCAGGAGTTGCACCGGATAGCCAACCGGTACATGAGCCGGGAACGGGACGGTCACGTGCTGCAGGCCACGGCCCTTGTCAACGAAGCATACTTGCGACTCATTGACCGGCAGGAGTCCAACTGGCAGAATCGAGCCCACTTCTTTGCGATTTCTGCCCATCTGATGCGCCAGATCCTGGTCGATCACGCCCGTGGCGCCGCCGCCAACAAGCGCGGCGGCGCCCTTATCCACTTGCCGTTGGAAGAAGGGCTCATCATCGCGCCGGAGAGGTCAAGAGAGTTTCTCGCCCTTGACGAAGCCCTCACGGCTCTGGCTCGGTTCGATCGCCGGAAGGCCGAGGTGGTTGAGCTCCGCTATTTCGGCGGGCTCGAGGTGGAAGAGGTGGCGGAACTACTCAAAGTCCATCCCAACACGGTGATTCGCGATTGGCGGCTGGCCAAAGCCTGGCTGAAACGGGAGCTCGATGCCTCCAACCCGGAAACCGACTAGCGCCGGGCCAACCGGGCTTGCACCAATTGCTGGATTCGTTCCACGTTGCGCGAAACCCGAAAACTCGCCTGGCCATCCACGCGCATCAGTTCAAATGGCGTAACGCGGCCCGTCAGGTGCGGATAGCGGCGCGTCACCGCATCAACCCAACGTCGCTGCGATTGCTCCGACCAATCACGGGAGTACGCGACAAACTGTACCGTGGGGTTTGATTTGGCCAGATATCCCAACAGGGACTCAAACTTATCTCGCCCGAGTCTCGAAAGCCGTCCGTAGAAGACATCATCCGTCGCTGGATCCGACTGCGGCGTCTTGCGAAGCGGATCGGGCGTAAACTCAAAGGCCAGGGCGTGTACGAAAGCCGAGCGATGAATCACGACCAGCGTGGGCGACTGTTTGGCGATCTGGTCCTCGCGGTTCCACTCGACGCTAATCGTCTCCTTTTGCAAAACCGCGGAAATCCCACTGAGGGCGTTCGAAAGATCATCCGCGTTCGTCCCGCTGCGGTTCCGGGTTTCGTCGTCATACACACCGGAAGGCGCCGAGGTATCCATCAGCACAACCACGGGAGTTGTGGTCAGCACGCGGTCCTTCATGAGCCCCAGGGTTGCCACGATCATGGCGAGCAATACCGCCGCGAGAATCGCCGCCCGCACCCACTTCCATGCCGTGGGCGCCGGGCGCGGCGTTGCCATGGTTCCCTGCTGCGCAATCCATTGCAGTTCATCCCGCAGGTCAGCCGCCGTCTGCCA
Source organism: Acidobacteria bacterium Ga0077553 (assembly GCA_001464575.1). Classification (GTDB taxonomy): domain Bacteria; phylum Acidobacteriota; class Terriglobia; order Bryobacterales; family Bryobacteraceae. The sequence continues at coordinate 11,607 of LNFE01000194.1, forward strand.
GCGAGCCTCTGGGTCTTTCGCAATGCACTTATGGATAACCCGCGCAAGCGCCGGCGAGATCCGCGGCTGGATCGTCAGGAGCGACGGAGGGTCGTCCTTTAAAATCGAAGCCATCAGCGTGATCGAGCTCGTCGCTTGGAAGGCGGGAGATCCAGCGATCACCTCGTAAAACACCAATCCAAACGCATAGATGTCGGTCCGTTCGCTTGCCGGTTGGCCTTCCAATTGTTCCGGTCCGAGGTAGCGCAGCGTGCCGGGGATCTGATGTTCGCTCGTGACGGTGTCCGATGCCGTTGACTCACCCGCGGCGGGCTCCTTTCGTTTCGCGATTCCGAAGTCGACAATCTTGATCCCGCTGGCCGTCATCAGTAGGTTTTCCGGCTTGATGTCCCGGTGAATAATCCCTTGGCGGTGAGCCGTGTGTAACCCGTCCGTAATTTGAATGGCGTGCTGGATTGCTGTCTCCGGTCGCAAGGGGCCCTGCCACGGCTTCCCTTCGAGGAACTCCAGCACAAGGTAGTTTGGCCCCACATCGTACAGAGTACAGATGTGCGGATGGTTCAGAGCCGCCACGGCGCGCGCCTCGCGTTCAAACCTTTGGGTGAACCGCTCGCGGCAAACCTTCAACGCCACGAAACGATTCAGCCGGGTGTCGAGGGCCTTATAGACATCTCCCATGCCGCCGGATCCCACCAGGCCAACGATTGACGCCCTCTGGCAAAACGCCGGCGCAGGGGGATCCTTCGAGGAAGCCGGTACTCGCATGGTCACTGGCCACGAGTTGCTCTACCTCTTCGCGAAGCTGAGCATCGTCGGGGCACATCTTCAAAAGATAGGCCTCTCGTTCTTGCCCCGGCAGGGAAAGAACGGCGTGGAACAACTCTTCGATTCGGGCCCAGCGTTCCATTGACCCTCCATAGTACGCTCCCCGGGGTTATGCGCTCAACCACGCAAGGTGCGAAACCATCTCCGATATGATCGACACGAAACGGGATGAGCGTCTGCAAACCCGTTTCGATATGGCACGTCAGGCATGATAAATCCTCCGCCGCCCGTCCCCCGTATGTAGGCAGCACGGAACTCGGCTAAACGTATCCCATTCGATCCGACACTTCACATCGGCCTCGTCCTTAGCGGCTAAGGTTTCTGTTTCGGCGGCACATCGAAGCACCCTTCCCGTTCGCTCCAACAAGTCATCGACCTTTAACTGCACCAGTCTCCAGTAAACCTTTTTTAACTACATTCTTCTGTTGCCCGAGGGGGATCTGGCTTATGGAAGCGACTCCGACGCTGCAGCTACTACTCTCCCCAAGCAGGTTTCTCATGATTCAGCTACGCCAAATCGCATCCATCCTAATTGTAACTGCGTTCGCAGCAGCACAAACATCAAGCCCGGCGCCCACCATCTCAGCGGCCGGTATCGTTAACGCGGCGTCACTCAGCCGCACAGCCAGCGCCACCCTCGCACCCGGGTCGATCGCCACCATTTTCGGCGAGAACCTCGCCGCCACAACAGCACTCGCGGAATCGTTGCCCTGGTCCACCGCGCTCGGCGGCGTTTCCGTGACCTTCGCCGGCATGCCCGCGGCCATCCTCTATATCTCGCCGCGCCAAGTCAACGTACAAGTCCCGTGGTCCGTATTGGAGTTCGGGCAGACGACACGAATGGCGCCCGTGGTGGTCACCCGGAGCGGCATGGCTTCCGTCGCCATGGACGTCACCATCGCGCGGAGTTCGCCCGCCATCTTTACCGCCAGCGGCATGGGCACCGGCCCCGCAGTAGCCATGAACGCCTCCGATGGCACGTCGGCGCAACCGACTCGCGCCGGAGCGCGGCCAGCCCGGGCCGGATCCGTAATTGCAATCTATGCCACCGGCCAAGGCCCCGTCTCGCCCACCCTGCCTACCGGCCGGCCGACGCTCGACGTTAACCGGCGGAACACCATCCTGCCAGAGGTTCTGATCGGCGGACGCACGGCTCAGGTGCTTTACGCGGGCCTCGCGCCGAACGTACCCGGAATCAACCAGATCAACGTCTTTGTGCCGGCGGGCCTTGCCGCGGGCGACGCCGTGCCGCTGCAGATCCGGTCCGGCGGCGTCACGTCGACCGATCGTGTGACGATCGCCATCGACAGTGCGATGGAGCCGGCCACTCCGCTTCCGAGCGCGACAGCCGCCAGCGTCTGGAACTACCTTTCCGGGCAGAACTACCGCCAGAACTTCCCGCTCGTTGAGGGGAAGAGACAACTCTACTCGGGTATTCCGCCGCACAATAATCTGCTCACGGTGCAACTGAGCCCGAACGCGGAGGACGCCGTCAATCGCAAGGCCGGCGTTTTCCCGCCGGGTGCGTTTATTACCAAAGACCTGCATGGCCCCGACCAGAATCTCATGCTGTCCTACGTCATGCTGAAGATACCCGGGTTCGATCCAGCGAACAACGACTGGTTCTACTCAACGCGCCGTCCAGACGGGTCGTTCGGTGCGTCTGGCGCCGTGGCCGGCTGCATCGGATGTCACGCCAGATCCAAGGCAAACGACTACGCCTTCCTCGCAAACGTCATCCCGAACCCGGCGCCCAACGCACCCGCCATCCGGCAGTTCCTCGCGAACTCCAACTTCCGCACCGCTTGGCGGCTGTGGCCTGGCACCACGGAGAATCAAGCCAGTGCCGCCCCGCATGGCGCCACCGTGTCCACCTGGATCAACGAGCTTGCCTACAATGCCATTCAGAACCGCGCCGGGCGCATGCCAGATGGCGCGATGATCGTCAAGGAGAACTTCATGCCGGACCGGTCCTTGGCGGCGCTGACCGTCATGTACAAGTCGAGAGGCTTCGACCCGGCCAACAACGACTGGTATTGGCTCCAACAGACCGCCGACGGCACAGCGGCAGCCGAAGGGCGGGTGGCGGGCTGTACGAACTGCCACAACGCCGTGGCCACGAACGACCTGCTCTACACGGGCTCCATCGCCCGCCTGCCCGAGCCGCGTTCCGCCGCCGTTTGGCCCTATCTGCAAGCGGAGGACTATCAGAAGAAGTGGAAGCTGATGCCGGGAACCACGGCTCAAATGCCGGGTAGTGCGCCGCACGGCGCGTTGATCACGACTTATGTCAATGACATAGCGCTCAACGCCATCAACAACAAACGCGGCACGATTCCTCCCGGAGGCATGGTGATTAAGGAGAACTACATGGCGGACCGCACCCTGGCGGCCGTGACGCTCATGTACAAGGTCGAAGGGTTCAATCCGGATAGCAACGATTGGTATTGGATGCAACGCACCGCCAGCGGCACAGTTCCCGCCGAGGGCCGTGTGGCCGGATGCATCACTTGCCATAGTGGCAACTCCGGGAATGACTTCCTGTTCCAAAGCCAGTTGAAATAGCCGGCCGGTCTCCTCAGCGGGACACCCCAGGCGAGCATCGACTGGGGATCTCGTCGCCCGGGCCCTATCGAACATTGCTGCGGTTCGCAATTTCGATAGAGCCCGGGCCTTCGTGCGCCAGGATCCTACGCTCCGCCGTCAGCCACGAACGGACGTCTTCCTCCCCGCTGCCAGACGCAGGTAACTTTGCTCCGGCAACTCCGTATACTCCTCGGAATCGATATGGAAACGAGAGACTCCGCCGCGATCTTGGAGGAGTTGTACCGCAGCCACGCCGAGGATGTTTTCCGATTTTCACTGTACCTGTCAGGGAACTGGGTTTTGTCCCAGGATCTGACGTCGGAAACGTTCGTTCGCGCCTGGACGGCATCGGTTCCCTTGCAGACTTCCACTGCGAAGGGGTACTTGTTTGCCATCGCTCGCAATCTATACCTGGATTCTCCTCGCCCGGGGCAGCGGCCACAGAGAGAACGGTCGGTCAGTCTTCCGGCCGCGCCGACCGCATCGTTCGAAATCCAGGAAGAGCTCGTCCAGACACCGGACGACCTCAAATAGATTGCGAAGGGCGACCGCAGTGCGTTAGTGATGGCAGTATTTGAAGAGATGAGTCACGAAGAGGTCTTCCCCGCCTTGGACGCCAGAATAGCGCATTGGCCCGC
>LNFE01000195.1 GCA_001464575.1 Acidobacteria bacterium Ga0077553
TCCGGAAGCCGCCGCCCTTCTGCTCTCACCGCCAGCTACGCGAGCAACTCGTGAAGCACGTTCCCGTGCACATCCGTCAACCGGAAGTCCCGGCCGCTGTACCGATACGTCAGCTTCGTATGATCAATCCCCATCAAGTGCAGAATCGTCGCGTGAATATCGTGCACGTGCGCCGGCTTCTCAATCGCCTTAAAGCCAAAGTCGTCGGTCGCCCCGTAGATCGTCCCGCCCTTCACGGCGCCACCAGCCAGCCACATCGTGAAGCCGAACGGATTGTGGTCCCGGCCCTTCTTCACGCTGCCGCCGCCGCCACCCACTTCCCGCACCGGCGTCCGGCCAAACTCCGACCCGCAAACCACCAGCGTATCCTTCCAAAGCCCACGCTGCTTCAAATCCTTGATCACCGCCGCAAACGGTTGATCGGAGTTCTTCGCATTCGTCTTGTGCGCCATGATGTCTCCGTGCGCGTCCCACGGGTCGCCGCTCGAATAATACACCTGCACCATCCGCACGCCCTTTTCAACGAGCCGCACAGCCTGCAAACACCCGCGCGCCGTAGTCCCTTCGCCGTACATGTCCAGCGTCGCCTGGGACTCTTTCCGGACGTCGAACACCTCCGGCGCCTCGGTTTGCATCCGGTAGGCGATCTCCATCGACTTCATCACGGCTTCCACCTGCGAATCTTTGCCGATCGTCTCCGCGTTGATCTTCTCCAGGTTCTCGAGCAGAGTCAGTTCCCGCTTCTGCTCCGTCAACTCGAACTTCGGGTTGTTGACGTGGCTCACCAGCTTCTTCGGGTCGAAGGCCGCCTCCACCTTCACGGGCTTCTTCTTCACCTTGCCGTCTTTGTCCTTCTCTTCCTTGGCGTCAGCTTCCGGAGCCGGCGGCTCTTCTTCGGCCCCCGGCCGCGTCTGAATCCGCGAAGAGATGTAGGTTCCCTGATTGATCGCCGGCAGGAAGCCATTGCTCCACAGCGGCGAACCCACCGTCGTCGGCGCCGTGGGGCAGAGCACCACGAAGCCAGGCAGGCTCTTGTTCTCGGTTCCCAGGCCGTACGTCAGCCAGGACCCGATCGCGGGCCGCCCCGCCTGGTTGGCGCCGGTGTTCATCATCAGGCACGCCGGTTCATGGTTCGGAATCTCGGTATAGACAGACCGGACCCAGCAAATGTCGTCCGCTACTTCGCCAAGGTTCGGCCACAGTTCGCTGAGGTCCATGCCGCACTGGCCGTACTTCTTGAACTTGTAGGGGGACTTCATCAGTTCGCCGGTCCGGCGCTCCGTTTTGATCCCGCCTCCGGGCATCGGCTGGCCATCGAACTTCTCCAGCGCCGGCTTCGGGTCGAAGCTGTCAATCGCCGAGCAGCCGCCGTTCATGAATAGGAAAATGACGCGCTTCACCTTGGCAGGATGGTCCAGTTGATAGGAGACCATCTGGCCGTCCGGTCCCGAAATGCCGCCGGCCCGGGCGACGGAATCACCAATCATGCCCGCGAACGCCATCATGCCGAAGCCGTTCCCAATTCTACGGAGGGCTTCACGACGCGTGGTAGGTTGTTTAGCTTTGTGGGGGAACATATCAAAATCCTCTTAGTTAATGAACAGGAACTCGCTCGAGCTGAGGAGCACTTTCGCATAGCGTCCCCACACAGTTGCTTCGTACTTCACTTCGACCGGCGCCGCCGGTCCGCCGCGCCGTCCGCCCATGCCGCCCATCATGCCCATGCCCATCGCACCAGCGCCTCCAGCGCCAGCACCCGCGGCGCCAGCACCGGCGGCGGCAGTAGCCGCGCCGTTTGCCCCAGCCTCTTCGGTCGGCATCGGAGCGCCTTCCGGCTTGGACGTCAATCCGCTCACCTCGGGCGGAGGTCCACCGGGTCCACCCGGTCCGCCCCGCCGTCTGCCCGGTCCACCCGGACCCGGCTCCGGAGCCTTCTTCTTCCGCTCCTCGTATTCCAGCAGCGGCTCGTTCTTCAGGTATTCCAAGCCGAAGGTGATCTCCCGCTCATTCGCATCCCGGCCATACACATACCGGTAAGCCTTCTTGATCCGCTCCCGGTTATTCGCTTCCTGCGCCACGCGCTTGGCGAGCTCCTCGGCTTCCACCTGCATGAAGTCCGAGTTCATCAGGAACAGCCGCTGGGCCGGAACGGTGGTAATGAAACGCTTCTCCGCGCTGATCAAGGGGCTCGGGAAATCCCACAGCGTCAGGAACTCATCGGGCTTGTAGCGGCTCACCTTGCCGTACACCGTGCGGCGTAACATCGCCGGGGTCAGGTCGACTGACGGCCCACCCGCCGCGGTATCCAGGTTCCCGGAGACGTATAACACCGAATCCCGAATCTGTTCGGCTTCCATCCGCTTCCGGTTCGCGCGCCAGTAGAGACGGTTGCCCGAATCCTTGGCCAACGCCACCGGTTCACTCTCGCTCGAAAGCTGATACACCGAACTCAGCATGATCTCGCGATGCATCTTCTTCATCGACAGGCCGTTCTTCACAAAGCTGGAGGCGAGATACTCGAGCAACTCGGGATTGGTCGGCCGTTCGCCGGTCATGCCGAAGTTGGAAGGAGTATCCACAATGCCGGTGCCGAAATGCGACTTCCAAATCCGGTTCACCGCCACGCGCATCGCCACCGGCTGGCTCAGGATCTTCTCGGCCAACTCTAACCGGCCGCTACCCTTCGAGAAAGGCTTCGGCTCCCCTTCGGCGAGCACGGAAAGGAAATGCCGCTTGATCTGCGGACCAACCAGGTTCGTCGGGTCGCCCCGGAAGCTCAGTTGAATGTCCACCGGAGCCTCTGCATCGCGAACGCCGTGGATGAAGGGATAACGGTCTTCGAGCTTCTTCCGCAGCGCATCAATCGACGTCTGGAACGTCTTCAACCGGGTCTGCGCTTCCGAGCCCAATCTGCTTTCAAGGCCCCAGCCGCGGAACAGCAGCACGCCCGGCTTGCCCATCCGGTTCCCCATGGCCATCATCGCGTTCGGATCGTCCGCCTCGGGCAGTTCCCGCTGGAAGATCTCCGTCCAGAAATTGTTCTGGTCTTCGGGCAACGACTTCAATTGCAGCCAGGAGCCGGGGTTGAAATCCTTGAACGACGTGAAGTTGCTCGGCTTATCCGTCCGCTTCTTCGGCTTCGTTCCTTCCAGATCCTTCGCCGCGATCACCTTGTTCTCGGCATCGAGCTCGTTCCGCTCGAGCATGATCGCAATGATCTCTTCCTGCAGCTTGTCGGCCAGCCGCTTGGCTTCCGGCATTGTGCTCATCGGCTTCTTCATCATGGCCTGCCAGGCGTCCTTGTGCTTGTACTTGGTTGTCGGCTTGGCCATATACTTCGTCCAGCGGTCGAGCAGTTCGAAATCGAGCTTGCGCTGTTCCACCACCTGATCGAGCGGCTTCTTCGAAGGACCGGAAACCTCCCAAACAGCCTGCAGGTAGTTCGAAGCCTGGAACGCGAGCGACCGCGAAAGGTCGTTCGTCAGACCCTGGCTCGCCTCCTGCAGCAACTTCTGCTCCCGTTCGAGCTCCTCTTCGATCTTGGCGTACTCGGCTACCACCGACTTCGACGTCCGCGGGTACTCCTCATAAATCGTGTTGTAGAAAACGCCCGCCAGCGAGTAATAATCGGTCTGCGGAATCGGATCGTACTTATGATCGTGGCAGCGGGCGCAGGCCACCGTCAGGCCCAGGAAGCCGCGGGTGACGACGTCCACCCGGTCATGCCGTTCATCGGCGCGGGTGATTTCAAAGGCGCCGTTATCGTAATACCACGGCCCTAGGCCCAGGAAGCCGGTAGCCGGCAAACTCTTGTGGCGTTCCTTGGCATCGAGCAAGTCGCCGGCAAGTTGCGCCTTCACGAACTTGTCGTACGGCATGTCATCGTTGATCGCCTCAATCACCCAGTCGCGGTAGGCGAAGGCGTTCGGATAAGGGCGGAAACCGCGGGGGAACGGATTTAAGCTGCGGTAGTCGTCTTCGCCGTAGCGGGCCACATCGAGCCACACGCGGCCCCAACGCTCGCCGTACTGCGGCATCGCCATCAACCGGTCAATCACCTTCGCAAAGGCGTCAGGCGACGTGTCTTTCTCAAACGCTTCAATCTCTTCAAACGTCGGCGGCAAACCGGTCAAGTCGAGCTTGGCCCGGCGGATCAGGTCTCGCTTCGACGCCTGCTTCACCGGCTTCAGCCCTTGCTTCTCGAGGTTCGCCAGAATGAAGTTGTCAATCGGCGTCTTCGCCCAACGTGCGTCCTTCACGGGCGGCACGGCCGGATTCTGCAACGGCCGGAACGACCAGAAGTTCCGCATCTCGGGAGCGATGACTTACTTCCCTTCGGATCCCTTCGCCGTGACCATCGTGGCGGACTTCGGCCACGGCGCACCGGCCTTCACCCATTCCGTCAGGTCCTGAATCTCGCCTTCCTTCAATTTGCTGCCCATCGGCATTTTCATGTCGGCTGTGGTGTGCCGGATCGCTTGGATCAGCAGGCTCTTTTCCGGATCACCAGCGACAACCGCCGGTCCCCGTTTGCCGCCCTTCTGCAACGCTTCCGCACTGTCCAACCGCAGCCCGCCCATGGCGGTATTGGTGTGACAGCCGAAGCAATTGTTCGCCAGAACAGGCCGAACCTTGACCTCAAAAAAATCCGGCGTGCCGCCGGGCGCGGATTGCGCCCATGCGGCCACGCCCGTGGCTACGGTCAGAAGCCCAAGCTTTCGCATCGTCCCTTGCATGTGTAAGGTCCTTTTCGCACGATTGAATCGATTCCAGACTGCTGCTACCGCTCAAAATGGCAGCGGTAGAAAAATTCGCGGGTGGGTAGGGCGTAGACCCGTGGTGGCAGCGAGGCCGGAGTCGAAACAGGGACCCCTCTAGTCTAACCGCATTCTTCCGTTAAAACTCATACCGCAACGCAAATTGCATCACCCGGGCGTCTGCCGCTGCCGTAATCTGCCCAAAAGTCGTGGGATTGGCTAAAGTCAGCGACGACGGATTGCTCCAATTAACGTTGTTGAACGCATTAAATGCCTCCGCGCGCACCTGGATGCGATGGCCTTCGAGGAACGGCACCACGAAGTACTTGCCCAACGACAAATCGAAGTTCAATTGTTTCGGTCCCCGAATCAGGTTGCGGGCGCCAACGGTCCCGGGATACTGCCCGTAGAAAGCCTGGTTGGCGGAAGTGTTCGGGAAGATGGCAGGCACCCCGATCTCATTAAACCCGACCTGGGTCTGCGGCAGCGTGGCGCCGGGACGCAGAATGGCAAGCGAAGAGCTCAAATAGTTGGTGGGATAAATGCCGCCCGTCGAGATCGTCAACGGCAGCCCGGAGCGAAACTTGGTCAGCATCGATACCTGCCAACCTCCAATGAATCCGTTCACCCAACCGGAAGCGTTATTGCCCCACGGCTTGCCTTTGCCAAAGGGAAGCTCGGCCACGGTATTCGCCGTGATGTTGTGCCGGATATCGAAGTCGGAAACCGACCGCGAGGCGTTCGGGTTGAACGTATCCTGAATCGTTGAAGTCCCGCCGGACTCCGACCCCGAGGCGATATCCATCGACTTCGAGAAGGTGTAGTTGAAGTCGAAACCCCAGCCGTTGGTCACGCCCCGGCGCAGCACCAGTTCGCCACCGTGGAAGGCCGGGTTGCTCGCATTTACCCAAGCCAACAGGCCCGCATTCTGCCGGGCGAAGAAGGTGTTGCAGCCAAATACGCTGAAGCAGGACCCATTCGGCTGGCGAACGCGGTCAAAGTCATGCAGGGCGTCCAGGTCGCTGCCCGCGTAGGTACCGTACACCGTAAAGAAGTAGTTGGCGGTGGCCGATGCGGCCGCATTGCGCGTGCCCGAAGCCGTGCCTGCCGAGGCCGGGAAGATGTTTTCAAAGAACGGCACCGGCGTGATCAGCGCCGGATTGGCGCGCACCTGCGCCGGGGTCAAGCCGCTCTCCCGAATGTCCCGCAGTTGGCCGGAGGCCTGCGCCCAAGTCTGGCCGGACTTGTTGTCCTTGAACTGCGTCAGCGGTTGGAAGTAGTCCTGCCGCAGAATGCCCTTGCGCGACAGGCGGCCGATGTAGCCGACTTCAATCGTCATCTTGGCCGGTAGCGGGCGCGTGTAGCTCAGATTGAGCAACATCGAGTAGGGCGCTACCAGGTTTGGATTCACGCCCGAGTAAGAGCCGAAACCACCCGCCACGGCCGGAGGCGTGAACGGGAAGCCGCCCTGCGGCGCGGCCGGCAGCGCGGGCAGCGCTCCGCCCGAATAGCGGAACGAGTCCGTGAAGTCGGTGTTCGAAGGCTGGGTCACGTTGGTCGCCAAACCGGGCGAGCCCGAAGCGGCAAACGAAGTGGCCATGGCGCTGCCATAACGGTCATACACCATCGATCCGCCCAGCCGCAGGACAGAGCCCTTGCCGAACGCGCGGCCGAGCATCGTATCGCTCACCGGCGCCCACGCAACGGCGAGGCGCGGCGCGAAGTTGTTGTTGTCGCGACTATAGTAGCCAACGCCATCCCGCGTCGGACCCGCAAGAGCAAAGGTCAGAAACGCATTCGGCATTGCGTTCCCGGCGATGCCCGCTTGGGACGCCGCAATGCGTTCCGCGAAGAACTGGTCGATGCCGGTGGTCGTCGCCACCTGCACGCCATTCTTTTCGTAGGGCACCTGGTAAAGCCCATAGCGAACGCCGTAGGTGAGTGTGAGGTCCTTCCGGACCTTCCAGGCATCCTGAATGTAGAACTCGTATTCCTCATTCGCGAAGGCCCGAACCACCGGCTGGCCGAATGGCACCGTGGTGCCGTCCACTTTGTACTGGTAGGTGCCGCTATAGGAGTTGATAATGCCGAACATGGTCCCGAAGGCATTGGTCGCCAGCGTCGCCTCGGATAGATTCAAGGATCCAGAACCGGTGCGTTGCCGAAGGTAACTGGTGGCAGAGTCGTTAATGTCAGATCCCAAACCCTTCAGCGTGTTGCGGCCGTAGCTATAGCTCGGGTAGTTGTTGTCCTGCACCCGGTCGTTCGACACCAAACGGGCGTTAATGCCGAACTGCACCGTATGCGTGCCCTTTGTCCATGTCGTGTCGTTGACGAAGTTATGAGTGGGCTGAATCCGCGAGATCGCCCGCGGGAAGGCAAACAGATTTGACGGCGTGAAGTTCACCGCCGCCCCGCCCACGCCCGTCGTCACGGTGCCCAGCCGGGTGAGGCCGTAGTTGAACACGTTCACGACGGACGGCGAAAGCACGGCCGTATACCGCCCCGAAATGCCGCGGCTGTTCGTCAGTTGTTTCGAAGCCGCGTCCTGCCCGGGGAACTGAGCCAGATTATCCGTATTGTCCTGCGTGTTATCGGTGAGCGTGCCGCGGACGCTAACCGTGTGCATGGCCGCTTTGTCGAGGTTAAAGTCCATTTTGGCGACATAAGCGCGATCGTCACGTGTGTAGGGCGCATTGAAGCGATAGGTGGCGAAGTTCAGCCCGCGGTCGCCTCCGGTGAGCAGATCATTCGGCAACGGATACTGCTTCATCAGGTTCAGCATGTACTGGCTTGCCCCGATGCCGAGCGGATCGATCTGCCGGATCTCGGCCGGCGTCAGCGTCTGGATGCCGCCGCTGTTAGTTCGCAGCAGAATCAAGCCGTTTCGATAGGTTTCGGTGGGAACGGTGCGCGTCTGGGCGGACGCCGAACGATCCTTCCGATCCTCCCAGTTGACGAAGAAGAACGCCCGGTTTTTCACCATCGGCCCGCCGAGCGAGGCGCCGAACTGATTCCGGATCAGGTTCTCGCGCGCCAGTCCGGCGCGATTCGAAAACCAGTTGCTGGCGGCCGTTTTCACGTTGCGATGGAACTCGTAGAGCGAGCCGTGAAACTGGTTCGAGCCGCTCTTGGTAATCACCGAAACCTGGCCTCCCGAGGAGCGGCCCTGGTCGGCGCCCTGTCCCGCGACGGTGGTGCGGAACTCCTGCACCGAGTCCAGCGGAATGGGCAGCACGGCGTTAAAGCCATTGACGCCTTGGCTGTCATTGACGTCGACACCGTCGAGCGTAACGTTATTCTGGTCGGCCTTTGCGCCGATCACTTGGCCGGTGGAGGTAACGCCCGGCTGCAAGGCGAGGAGTTCGACGACGTTGCGGGTTTGTAGCGGCAACTGGCGAACTTGGACCTCGACGAACGGGTTCCCGATCGTCGCGTTTTGGGTGTTAATGGCGACAGCCTCGCCAGTCACATTGACGGTCTCGGTAACCTGGCCGATCTCGAGTTGGACATTGAGCGTCGCGGGCGTGTTGACCTGCAAACGGACTTGCGAGGCGAACGCGCGGAAACCCGGCTTCTGCACTTCGAGCCGATAGTTGCCGGGGGGCACCTGCACGAAGCTATAGCTCCCGGTGGGCGAGGCCAGCGTTTTGCGTTGCGCGGCCGTCTCCTGATTGATCAGCGAAACGATGGCGTCTCCGACGGCGGCGTTTTGCCCGTCAGTGACATTCCCCTGTAGCGCACTAGTCTGGGCGGCCAGCGGCGAAAGCGCGGCCATCAGTAGGACAACAACCCTGAACGACATTTTTTATTCCCCTGGAGTGTTTCTGCCCTGAACAGTAGGGCTGACTCTCAAACGGTGAGGGGACTCGCTAGCGAGGCGTGGCCGGTGGGCCGGCTGGACGGGTAAAACGATTACCGTGAGGGTAGAGGAATGCCGTCGGCCATGTCCAATAGAAAGCGCTTATGAGGGTTAAAAAACTTTACCGCAGGCGGCTGTTCGCGTTACCGTACTCAAATGAGTGTTGCTGCCCGGCCGCGCTACCGTAGCGCCCGCACCGCCGATTTCACGGAATCTGTCATCCGGGATATGACCCGCCAAGCCATCGCCGCCGGGGCCGTGAATCTGGCGCAAGGCTTCCCCGACTTCCCCGCCCCGGCCTGGCTCAAGGCCGCTGCCGCCCGAGCCATCGAAGCCGATCACAATCAATACCCGATCACGTGGGGCATCCCGCCCCTCCGCCAGGCGATTGCCGACAAAACTCGCCACCATTATGGCCTCGACATCGACCCTGCGCGCGAAATCACCGTCGTCTGCGGAGCCACCGAAGGCATGGCCGCCGTCCTTCTCGCCTTGGTCGACCCTGGCGATGAAGTGATCGTTTTCGAGCCGTACTACGAGAACTACCACCCCGACCTGCAACTCTGCGGAGCGACGCGAAAACTGGTCCCCCTCCACGCCCCGGACTGGTCGTTTGACCCCGACGAGCTCCGCCGCGCCTTCACCCCGAAGACGAAGGCGATCATTATCAATTCGCCGAACAATCCCACGGGCCGCGTTTTCAGCCGCGAGGGACTGACGCTCATCGCTGAGCTCTGCCAGGAGCATGACGCCTTATGCATCACGGATGAGATCTACGAACACATCGTCTATGATGGCGCCAAGCACATCCCCGTGATGACGCTCCCTGGAATGCGCGACCGGGCCGTGCTGGTCAACAGCTGTTCCAAAACGTACTCGGTCACCGGCTGGAGAGTCGGCTGGGTATTAGCGAGTCCCGACCTGACGGATGGCATTCGGAAGGTGCACGACTTCCTGACAGTAGGCGCCGCGACCCCGCTGCAGTACGCCGCAGTGGATGCCCTCCAGGCTCCGGACGCTTACTACAACGAGTTAGGCGACCACTATGATTGGCGCCGCCGGAAACTGGAAGGATATCTGACCAAGGCGGGTTTCCGTTGTTTCACCCCGAGCGGTGCCTATTACACGATGACGGACATCTCGGCGTTCGGTTTCCCGGACGACACGGCTTTCGTGCAGCATTTGATTCATAATATAGGCTTAGCCGGAGTCCCCGGATCGAGCTTCTTCTCCCGCCCCGAACTCGGCCGCAACTACGTCCGCTTCTGCTTCTGCAAGAAAGAAGAGACGCTTGACGCCGCCGGAGAACGCTTAGCCAAACTCAGTTGACCCGGCAGCCGTTACGGCTTTCCGTCGAGGGGCACCGTCACTTGGACCAACTCTCGCAACCGGAACGTCACAGGCTGCGCATGGAGAAACCGCGTACCGGCAAACACGAGCAAGGTGTGGTCGCCCATCAGTGGTCGATTGGTCGGGAAGGCCCCGCTGGCATCGACCACCACTTCCACTTCCACCGTCCCGTACCAACTGAGCAGTTGAACCCGCAGCGGCACCCCGACCGGACGCCGACCGGTGACTCGCCCTTCCAGCGAGCGCGTGGTACTCAAACCTCTCGAGGCATAGTAGACCGGGCCGGCGGACCGCCGGGGATTGTAGATCTTGTAGACCGAGATGTCGTTCGAATCCACCTCCAACGTACCTCGCGTGACAGACGGGCTAGGCCCGTCGGGGTCGAACTGCAGTTCGTATTCGTAGTAGCTGCAGGGCAGCGTAACCGTAACAGGAGACGCGCCGACCGGCGGTAATGCTCCCAACTCGCTCTTACGCATCCGATCCTGCAGGCGGATCACTTCAAAGGGGACCGCCTCGCCCTGCGAGGTCACCACTTCAAACCGGATCGAGCAAGCCAGTGCCGGCAGCGCCCCGGTCAGCGCCATCATCCGGATTGCCGACTGGAGCACGGTACCCTTCAGTTCTTATACTTCCGCATCACAGCGATCAGCCGCCCCTGAATCTCCACCGCCGCCGCGGGAATCAGAATCGGGTCCATCGTGGCATTCGCCGGTTGCAGGCGAATCATGCCGTCTGCCTCGCGGTAGATACGCTTCAAGGTCGTCTCGTAGCCTTCCACCAGCGCGACCACGATCTCGCCGTCGCGGGCGGAATCCGTTTTCTCCACCAAAACAAAATCGCCGTCGCAAATGTGGTCGTCGATCATCGACTCTCCCCGCACCTGCAACGCAAACGTCGACGCGTTTCCGGCAAAATCACTGAACTGCAGCGAATCTCCCTGCGCCACCTGCTCCACTGGTCGCCCGGCGGCGATTCGACCCAACAACGGCACCGAAGACTCCGCCACTGGGACCCGGCCGCGCTCTGCCAAGTAGCTCTCACTGATCTCTACCGACCGGCTCTGATTAAAACCGCGCTTCAGGTACCCTTTGCCTTCGAGCGCGGCGATATGCTTGTGGACCGTCGCGATCGAATTCAAATCGATGCCTTCGGCTATCTCCTCGTAGCTCGGGGAGTAGCCCTTCCGCTCGATGAAATCGGCCAAATAGTCGAGAACTTCTTTTTGCCTGCGGGTGAGTGCCATGGGTGTTCGCCTAATTTTCGGCGAACCTCAGGCGAAAGTCAACCGCTAATTCTTGCTCCCGCACATGCCCATTTGGCACGCCGGTCCACCGCACATCTGTTTAGGCCCCTCGGCTTTGGCCGCAAAGGTTGAATACTGTTGCTCCACATGCCGCCCTTCGCAGCTCGGACAGGCGATGTCGTCCGTGTGGCACCGCACCAGCTTTTCAAAACCCTTTCCGCAATCCTCGCAACGATACTCAAAAATCGGCATGTTCAGTACTCCAGTAGCTTCATCACCAGTTTATCAATCACCGCCCGCGCCTTGGCCGAAGTTCCGTTGTAGTTGTTCACCATCACGCTGAACGCCAGCGGGCCCCGCTTCGGGTGGTCGAGGTAGCCGGCCAGCGCGGCGACGTGGGTAAGGCTGCCGGTTTTGGCTTTCACCCGGCCGGCTTCGGCGAAGCCTTTGAATCGATTCTCCAGGGTTCCGTCCTCGGCCCCGATGGGCAGCGAACGCAGCCAGGTCTCGCGCTCGGGGCTATTCCACAAATGCAACAAAATTTTTGTCGATGACTCCGGGCAGACCAGCGTCAGTCGCGACAGACCTGAGCCATCGACCAGATAGGTGTCTTCGTCGGTGATCCCTGCCGCCGCAAACAGGGCTTTCATCCCGTCGCGGCCGCCGCCCTCGCGCCGCATGATCTCGGCGTGGAGGTTTTGGCTGACTTTGTTCACCACTTGAATGATGTCGCTCAACGGCGGTGATTTGCGCTCCGCCAGGACCTCGCAGCTATCGCACGCCATCGGGTTTTCTCCGAATCGATGCCGGACTCCTGCCCCGCCGCGCACCTCGACGCCGCGGCGGCGCAGCGCTTCAACGAGCGCTTGCGCGGCGAATCGCGCGGGCTCCTCGACGGCCAATAGCTCTTCGGTCTCCGGCGCGCCCACGGCGATCGTACCGTCCAACCAGACTTCGCGGGAACCCACAGGCCGCTCGAAACGAATCCGCGTCGGGGTGCCGGCCTCGCCGGTCACGACGCGGTTCTGAATCGCGAAGTACTCGAACGCGGGATTCATGGCCAATTCTGCAGGTTCCCCAGCCTTAGCGCCGGGCCGGATTTTCAGCCGCACGGCATTGTCGTTCAGAATTAAGGCCGACACGGGCGCGCCATATTCATAGAGACCGTCGTCCGCGCCCCAGCCCGGCGGCACCGGGTCCCAGACGTAGCGGGTGTCATCTCCAATGACCGACCCTTCCACCACCTTTAGCCCCTTGGCGACCAAGGCGTCGGCCAGCGTTTCCATGGCGGCCGCGCCGTCGGTCCACTCGGCATCGCGGTCATAGGGATACTTTCGGCCGGACAGAGTCGGGTCCGCTCCGCCGACCAGCCGGATATTTTTGCCATCGGCCACCACCTGCGTTTCGAAGCGGTGGCTGGCTCCCAACTTGGTCAAGGCTAACGCCGTCGAGTACAGTTTCGTGTTGGAGGCGGGGACGAACCAGGATTGGGGATTTCGTTCGTATAGTACTTTTCCGGTCTGGATCTCGACGACACGCATCCCCAGATGGGCGCGGGCCGTGACCGGCTCGCTCTGTATGATTCGTTCCATCGCGACGGGCAACTTTGGCTTTTTCTCAGCGAAAGCCAGCTCCGCCATCAATAAGAGACCCAAAAGGCGCATGCGTAGCTCAGCCTGGATAGAGCGTTTGCCTCCGGAGCAAAAGGTCAGAGGTTCGAATCCTCTCGGGCATACCACTCCTTGAACCGTTCGGGTAAGAACCCGGTACGAGACCAACCGCTGGGCTGTAGTCGCGAACGAACTCGCTGGGAATACTGGGCGGGTGCTGGGACTTCTACTACTTGCTGCCGCGAGCGTTACGGATTGGGGTGCTGTTTGCGACGGTTTCGCTGACGACACGGACGCCCTGCAAACGGCGATCCGCGAGGGCCACGGCGACGAGTTGCGGTTTCCATCCGGAATCTGCGTCGCTGGGCCTCTGTACTTGGCCGAGGGGACGCAACTCGTCGGTCCAGGCACAATACGGCTTCGTGATCGTTCGGATGGCCCGATGCTCACGGGTGAGAACCTGAGCCGGATCACGATCGAGGGGATGACCCTGGACGCGAACGGTGAAAATCAGTCCGGGATGTTCTCTAGCGTTGTCCGGCTACGGCATGTCGCGGGATTTCAGCTCCGCAGTTCGACGATTCGCAACGCGCGCATTCATGGCGTCTGGCTTGATGATGGGTGTCGTGACTTTACGATTACCGGGAACCGGTTTCAGAACTTCACGATTGGCTCGGCGATTCTCCTTGGGAATACTTCGCCGGAAGCCCACGTTCGTGATGGGGAGGTTTCCTACAACACGATTCTGAATGTCCGGCAGGCCAATGGGATCTTCACCATTGGCAGCGGGGTGGTCGGCGAGTACGGGACCGGGAACATCCGGATCCATCATAATTTCCTGGCAGGGGTGGCCGATGTCGGTATCGAGATTGGTGCCGCCAGCGAAGACGTGAAAGTCTCGAATAACACCCTGTACCTGCTTGCCACCTCCACAACCGGGATTATGGTTCGGTCGGCGCGCCGGATCTCGGTTGAAGGAAACCGGGTCTTTGGGACCCGTAGCTCGAAACAACCGCAGGACGGGATTTTTGTTTGGGGACATCCCTTGGCGAATCCGGACCCGACGGTCGCGGAGGATGTAACAATCACCGACAACTACGTCCGCGACTGCGCCCGCTACGGCATCGCGTTGCATTCGGGAAGACGCATCCAGATTCGGGGGAACAACGTCGGCGAGAGCGGCAAACAGGACCTCTTTGTGAACCCAAACGGCGAGCCCTATGTCTCCGATCTCCGCAACTGACGGGCGGTGCCGAGCACGCCATTCCAGGTCGGAATGACGATGTCGCAACTGCCACGGACGATCGTCTGGCAGGCTAACCGAATCAAAGGGCGTTCGGCTTCCTTTTCGTGGAACGGGTTCTCCCAGTAGCCGAAGTACTGCATCCGCTTCTGCTCGAAATCGGTTACGGGATCGGTCAGTTCCCGGCCCCCCAAGATGCCGACCCAACAGGTGCCGCAGCTTCCGCTACGGCAGTCGACGGGGATGGGTCCCATGCCTTGATAGCATCGCTCGTCGCTTTCGTGATAGGGCCGCTTGTCGAGCTCAGCGCCAGTAGTGATGTGTTGGCCGGGCAGGATAGGAAATGAGTTGCCGTCCTGCATCGTGACTTTCAATCCGCGGTTGGTCAACCGCATCCAAAGACCGGGTTTCGGGCGCTCGGCGGGCGGTTGATAGCCGCTCGTCAGGAAGGCGGGCCCTGCCTGGCGGAGCGTCATCACGAGGACGGCCGCGATGGCGAGTTTGCCGGGATCACCAGAGGCGATCGTCCGTATCAATGCGGCGAGGTTGTCGCCGGGCTCATTGGGCAGAGCGGCTTTGACGGCGGGCCAATGCCGGTGGCCGGGCAGGAACGAATGGGACGTGTCGGCGATCTCGCTGAGGCGGTAGCGGCCGCGGAGTTGATAGTAGCGTTCGAAGTCGGCACGGTCCGTCTCCGACTGAGCGAGGGTCCAGACGGAGAGCGGGTAGAGTTGGAGCCAGATGAGCAGCGCGTCGCGCTCGACCACCTGCGGGAGGAGCGAGGCGATGGCGGCGGGCCATTGCCCGTCAAATTTCGTGAGGTCCATTACTTGTAGTGGATCTCGAACGGCTTATTGGTGATGAAGAGGACGACGACATCCTCTTCGGCGGTGGCGCCGTGCTCCATTTCCGGGCCTTCGGGAAACCAGACGAAGTGACCGGGGCCGAAGCTGCCCTGATGGGTGACGAGAGTTCCTTCGAGGACGTACATGCCGTGGGCGCAGGGATGGGTATGGCGGGAGTTGATGACGCCGGCCGGATACTTCACGATGCGGATCTCCATGCCGGTATCGGGGTCCGTGACGAGGTTTTTCCGATAGAGGGTCTTCTGGAGATGTTCGCTATAACGCTCTTCCCACGGGAGCGCGTTGACGTCGAGGGCAGTGATGTCCATGCCCTATTTTGCCACTGTTAAATGGGCGAGGACCTGCTGCATATCGGAGTGGATGACGAAGTCGGCAGCGGCGCTGACTTCCCGGGCTTTCGGCTCGAAGGCGATGCCGGTGCCGGACTGGCGGAGGAGGCAGATGTCGTTGGCGCTGTCGCCGACGGAGAGGATCCGATGGGCGGGGATGCCGAGCTTTTCTTCGAGGTGGAGCAGAACGTTCCACTTGCAGATGGGATGGTCCGGGCAGCCGTTTTCGTGCTCGAAGATGGGCGAAAGGGTGATGTCTCCGGAGGCGAAGCCGTTCTCGAAGCGCATGAGGTTGGCGATGCTGAAATCGGCGAAGACGCGGCGGCGGACGATCTCGGTGATGATGCGGTAGCTGTCGCTGACGATGCCGACGCGGTAGCCTTCTTTGCGGAGGGCGACGATGGTTTCGCGGGCTCCTTCGCTGAGTTCCATGGTGCGGGCGACCTCTTCGAACTCAGCGCGGGGAACGCCGGTGAGGACCTTGGCGATGGCGCGGGCGCGTTCGGCGGGGGTGAGGTCGTGGCGGTCGAGGAACTCGCACAGGGCATCGTAGCGGCCGGTCTGCTTGGCGAGGACGACGACGGAGCGATCGCGGAGAAGGGTGCCGTCCATGTCGAAGAGGGCGAGGCGCTCGGCGCCTTCAAGGCGGCCGGTGACGAGGGAGAACTCGGCGCGGGACTGGCGTTCGATCTCTTCGACTTCGACGACCTGGTTGATGGAGAGGCGGCCGTGCCGTTCGGCGCGGTGCATGAGGGCGCGGACGACCTGTTTAGCCATTTCGCCGAGGGCTTCGAGAGTTTGGCTCTCGTGCTCGAGGTGACCGATATCGACTTCGGAGATGCGGGCTCCGGCGAAGTGGGCGTCGATGAGGAGGGCGAGGTCGACACCGTAATCGGTCTCGAAGCGGAGCTGTTCGAGGAGGCTTCGCTTGACGGCGATGATGCCGCCGAGGGGCTGGGAGAAAGAGGCGATTTCGGGGAAGAAGGTTTGGAGCAGGGGGCGGGCCGTCAGCGCGGTGACGCGGCCGGCGCTGCGGCTGAAGCGGGCCTTGACGAAGTCGGCGCGGTCGAGGCGGAGGGGCTCGGTGAGGAGTTCGATGAGTTGATCGTTGAGACCACGGAGGTCGCCGTCGAGGTAGACGAGGATGTCGCCGCGCGCGGCCTTGAGCCCGTCATCCATGGAGGCACCTTTGCCGAGAAGGCTACTGGTAATGACGCGGGCGCCGCCGCGGATCGCGGCTTCGGGGGTACCGTCAACCGAACCGTCGTCGACGACAATGACCTCGCCAACCTCGGGGCAGCGGTGGGCGAGGGCGACCACGTACTCGATATTGGCGACTTCATTGAGGGCGGGGATGATGACGGTAACCATAGCTCCAGGCTAGCGACCGGGCGGGGGATCTGACTATCCCGGAAACACACCAGAGATAGGATGGGAGGGTATGCGATCACGGGCGACTTGGATCCTGCTGGTGGCCACGCTGGCGCAGATTGCACTGGTGGCGACGGCGTTAGGGGTATTGGTTTGGCGGCTGCGGACCATTCAGGCGGACATGGTTCGGCTGGCGAACGAGGAGACGGCGCTGCTACGGCGTTTTGGGGATGCCCAGGTGGACTTGCTGCAGGTATCGAACCTGGTGCGGGACAACATCATTCTGGACGGCGCGGCGCAGGCACGGGCGAAGCAGGATCTGGACAAGCTGCTGGGGGAGTTGGCGCAGATGCGTCTCGATGAGGGGCAGGCGATCCCGGAGGAGTTGCGGGAGCCGGTGGCGGTGGTGGAAAGTGCGCGGCGGGAGTACTTTGCCGGGGCACGGACGGTGAGCGAGTGGGAGGACGTGGAGCGGAAGGCGAACGGACCGCGCTACCTGCGGGAGGTTCTGGGCCCGACGCGTGATGAGTTTGCCCAGACCGTGCGGCAGATTCAGGACCTGGTGGCGACGCTGCGGCAGAGCCGGAACGAGGAGACCCGGGGGGCGATGGATGAGCTGCGGGGTCTGATACTGCGGCTGCTGGTGGCGGTGGTGGCGTTGGGGCTGATCGTCACGGCGGTGGCGCTTTGGTACATCCGGAAGTATGTGGAGCGGCTGCGGCAGTTGTCGCAGCATCTGGTGGAGGCGCAGGAGGGGGAGCGGAAGCGGTTGGCGCGGGAACTGCACGATGAGGTGGGGCAGATTCTGACGGCGCTGCGGGTGCAGTTGGGGCAGATTGAGGCGGCGGACGGGGCATCGCGGGAACATGCGGCGCAGGCGACGGAGTTAGCGGACCGGTCGTTGCGGTCGGTGCGGGAGATGGCGCGGGGGCTGCGGCCGGCGATGTTGGACGACTTGGGGCTGGGGTCGGCGTTGCGCTGGCTGACGAAGGACTTTGGGAAGCATTCGGGGCTGGAGGTGGAGCTAGAGATGAGCGGGGAGTTGGCGGACCTGGACGATGCGCACCGGACGTGTGTGTACCGGGTGGTGCAGGAGTCGCTGACGAACTGCGCCAAGCATGCGCGGGCCTCCGCGGTGAAGGTGGCGGTGGAGGAGAGCGCGGAGGAGATCCGGCTGACGGTGACGGATGACGGGGTGGGGATGGGGAAGCGGGGCGGCGAAGGGATTGGGATCTTGGGGATGCAGGAGCGGGTGGCGGAGTTGGGGGGAAAGTGCGAGGTGGATTCCGAGCCTGGGGAGGGGACGGTGGTGCGGGCGCGGTGGCCGCGGGGGAAGACTGCGGTGGCGGAGCCGGCGGGGGTTAGCCGGTAGGGTTTGTGGCTTTGGGGTGGGGCGAGGCAGGTGTCTCGCTTGGCGGCTGGGCGGGGCTCAATGCCCTGCCCGGGCGCTGCGGGGTTGGCTCCGGGCGACGGGGCGAAGCGGGGCGCCGTAGCCGGCCGCGACTCGGGTGAACCGCCGGGAGCCGGACGACGGAACTCGAGGTTTCGGGGGCGGGTGGGCTGTGTTGCGCAACCGGGAAGGGCTTTGGTGGGGACTCGGCAGGGGTTTTGGCGACTGGGCGGGGCTCGATGCCCTGCCCGGGCGCTGCGGGGGTGGCTCTGGGCGGCGGGGCGAAGCGGGGCGCCGTAGCTGGTCGCGACACGGGTGAGCCGACCGGGGCCGGACGATGGAGCTCGAGGTTTCAGGGGCGAATGGGCTGCGTTGCGCAGCCGGGAAAGGCTCTGGTGGGGAGTCGGTAGGGGTTTTAGCGCCTGGGCGGGGCTCAATGCCCTGCCCGGGCGTTGCGGGTGTGGCACTGGCGGGGCGGATTCGGCCACACTGGCGTGCCTCGGATTAGGTGACCGCTCCAGGTGTGCACCACCGGACTGGAGCCTTTGGACCTCGAGCGGGCGGGTGGCTTGGGCACGGCCGGACGGGCCGTGGACGGCGTGATCGGTTCCGGGTCTGGTCGACGGGACTGAAAACTTCTGGGGACTCGGGGCCAACGGGCGTTTGGGGGTTGGCTGGGCGCGGGCGGGCCTGAGCGGGGTCACCGCTCCTGGGTGTGACGAGCGGCTTTGGGGGTGGTTTGGGATGACTCGTCCCGGCTTTGGACGATGGGATAGGAGGGCTTTGGGGGGGCCGGCTTGACGCGGGCGGGGGCGAGGTTTCCCGGCGAAGGGGCGGGTCGGGGAGAATGGAGGGGATGATTCAGATTTTGATCGCGGACGACCATGGGATCGTGCGGCAGGGGACCCGTTCTCTGCTGGAGCGGGAACCGGATCTGGAGGTGGTCGGCGAGGCCGAAGACGGGCGGACGGCGGTGGAGTTGGCCGAAAAGTTGAGGCCCCAGGTGATCGTCATGGATATTGCCATGCCCCAGTTGAACGGGCTGGACGCGGCGGCTCAAATCGTCCGGCGGCAGCCGGAGGCGGGGATCATCATCCTCTCGATGCACGAAGAAGAGGACTACCTCGTTCGGGCGCTGTCGGCCGGGGTGAAGGGCTATCTGCTCAAAGACACGGCGCAGATGGATCTGGTGCGGGCCGTGCGGGCCGTGGCAGAGAAGAAGGCCTATTTCAGCCCCGCCGTGGCGCAGATGCTCGTCGATGATTTTACCCGGCAGATGCAGAAGAAGGGCGTCGAGGACTCCTACAATCTACTGACCGAACGGGAGAAGGAGATTCTGCAACTGCTCGCCGAAGGAAAGTCGAACAAGGAAGCGGCGGGCATTTTGAACGTGAGCCCCTATACGGTGGAGACGCACCGGACCAACATGATGCAGAAGCTGAACCTGCACAATACGGCGGAGATTGTGCTCTACGCGGTCCGCAAGAAGATCATCAGCTAGAGGACCCGCCGGGTGGCGAACACCGGGGTGTGACCGGGGAGCCCGATGAGGTCCGTGTGATCTTCGACGGCCTGCCAGATGGCGAGCGACAGCGCCATGATGAGATCGTCGTGTTCCTGCTGGCGGCCGCTGGGTTCGAATTGGATGAGCTCGCGTTCGAGGAAGTCCATGCCGGCGGCCGGACGCTCGATTTTGAGGAGGCCGCGTTCGAACAGCAGCTTCAATCTGGTCAGCAGATCCGTTCGGGGAATGCTGTAGTAGTTGTCCGCCAGTTGCCGGGACTTGTAGCCGCTCGAAATGGTCACTGGCTTGAGCAAGAGGCCATTGCGGTCGCCGCGGAGGAGTTCGATGACCGTGTGCCCGTTGCCGGTGGCATCGACGAGCAACGTGCCGGGGTGCCGCAGCGCGGCCAGCAAGGGGAATGACTGGGCGGCATCCCGGACGAAGCGGGGCAAGCCGGTGGTCTCATAACCGAGCGGCAGGCGCGCGGCATAGCGGACCGTTAGCTGCGGCAGGCGAGTAAAGCCTTGGGTGGCATGATTCCTTGGGCCTTGGGCCCAGGTGAGTTCGACGACGACGAGGGCGCTGTGATCCTGGCGTTTGCCGAGATCGAGGCCGAAATAGTAGCGGGTTTCGCCCTGGAGCGCCAGGGTTGGCACCGGCGCGGCGGTGACGAAAGACGCCTGGACCTGCTCGCGGGTGAGTAACTGGACGCCTTCGGAGATGAACTGACAGAGATACTCCTGCGCGTACGAGAGCTCCCCGTGGAGATAGCGCTCCGCGGCGAGAAACTCGGGGGTAAACCGGGGACATTGGTCGGCCGTGATGGAGAAGCGGGCGAAGCCGTTGTCCTGATCGTGCCAGAAGCGGGCGAATTCGCCAGCTTGGCCGTGGGGGGTCGAGAGAACCCAGAGGCTGCCGCGGCTGATGCCGAGGCTGGGCGTGATGGAGCGAAAGATGCCGTCGGGGACGAAGGCGGCCTCATCGACGATGATGAGCCGGGCTTGGGAGTAGCCCCGGGACGTGGCCGAAATGGCCGGGCGGGCGACCAAACGGGAGCCGTTGGGAAGCCGGAGCGATTGTTTGTTGATGCCGTCGCCGCGGATGCGGAAGCCGAGTTCGGCGGCGAATTCGCGGGCTTTTTCGAGGATTTCGCCGGCTTGGGAGCCGACGGGACCGATCATCAGGATGAGCGAACCGGGGTATTTCAAGGCCAGATAGAGCGCCCGGAGCGCGGCCACGGTACTTTTGCCGACCTGGCGCGAGGTACAGGCGATGACCCGGAGCGCATCGCAATCGAGAATCGGCCGTTGGAGCGGGTCGGCTTCGAAGCCGAAAGCCTGGCGAGCCCATTCGGCAACGCTTTCGGGCATGGTCGCGGCCACTTGCGCGATGGCGACCATCCAAGTAAGGGGAATTTTCCGATATCGCCGCATCTCATGCCGCCAGCCCGGAGTTTGGCTTGGGGTAGCGCTTTCGCAATTCCCTAGCGTCGTATTTCGGCGCGACTCTCTTCATAAGTTCCTGATCCCAAATGAGTTCGACCACGAACGCGGGCAGCGGAAAACTGGGTTCGTTTTTGGCTTTATCGGCGAGTTTGATCATCTCGTCGACGACATATGGCGCCGGATCCGGGTCGATGAGCACGTCGGAATCCGCGGTGATGTCGACGGGTTCCGGCGGCCTCATGGGAAACGCTTTTTTGACCCGTTCGAGGAGCGCCACGAGTTTGAGCCAGGCGTTGAGGTGCCCCCGCTTTTTGCGTTCGAGAAACCGGTAGGTCTTGTCGTTGTCGACGGCGCGTTGCAACGCGTTATAGCTATGTTTCGCGTCGGGCACGTCGGGCCATTCGCGGAGCACGTTATCGTGCTCGGTCTGGAGTTGGAGGGTTTCCAGTTTTTGGAAGCGATCGAATTGAAACCTTTCGGCGGTGATCTGCCGGACGATGCCATGTTCCTGTTCTGATTCCGGGCGGTACTGTCTTAGGTTCGCCTGATGGAGCCGGACGTACGCTTTTCGGTCTTCGACGGAGAGGATTGGCGCAAAATCTGGCAACTCATCGTCGTGAAATTCGACGAATTTGCCGACGGTGATGGCGTTCATGGAGCTGCGGTGCTTGCCTTCGATGGAGACGGGGCCTTTGCTTTTGGCTCCGTTGCGACGGGCGGTTTCCGCGCGGCGCTGCTTTTGTTCTTCGGTCAGGATTTTGCTCATAGGAGGTTACTCCATCTCTTGAATTCGCTACCTGATGAAGTACACGAGGTAGCCGATTCCACGATGGAGGATGGGCCGGGGCAATGGATTATCCTTTTCGGCAAGATCGCCGCAAGTGCTTGCAGCGCAGTGCGTTACGGGAGGAAGAAAATTCGCGATTGTGTGTGAAGCGGTCGTTCACACTCTAGTCGTGATGTAATATCCGCTCCACGCCTAAAGATAAGTTAATACTCCGTCGATCCTGAGACAATGCACCAGGTTCAAATGCTCTCTGAGGAAGTCCTGCTGAATCAGTCGAGGTCCGTCCGGGTGACCACGCACCGAATCCTTGTTTACGAAGCAGACGGAGGTAACGCAAGCATACTTCTGGAAGACATAGATGGCTACAAAGTCAGGAGGCTAACTTTTGGACGGTGGCTCTGGTACGCCGCGGCCTGGTTTGTGCTTGGCGCATTGGCCCTTGTGTCTCTTCGAAATGTACCCGACCTCGGCAGCGTTGTGCTCAAGTTGCTGATCGCTTGGCTAGCGCCCCCGTTCGTCTTTGTGCTTGGGTACTTCTTGACGGCTAAGTCTGTCGTTCAGTTCTGGGCAGGGGGATTTTGTGCGATAGCCGAGATGGGTAGTTGCAGTTCAGCCGAGCTCACCCACTGTCTGTTCGTTCTAGATTCGGCTAAGCAGCATCGACTCCAGGGAATAAATGTTTCGTTGCGCTCCCTGGCGAGCGCACTTCATGGGAGCAGCCCGCCGAGGCCCTTCGGCGAGCATGGTTCAGTTGAGCCAGCTGCACCGCCGCTCGCCAGATAAATGTTTCCGCTAAGCCAAAGTAGGACTCAACCGGCATACGGCTTGACTTCCTTCGTTGGACTACTAGTACGCAGATATCGGGTTGCATTATTGGCCGTAGTATCACTGTTAGTAGAATGAAGAACTAAAGAATCAGGATGAAGATCACAGGAGTGCTACCGCGATGACCGACAAGAACATGCCTCCAGCCGGAACTACTTCGACATCGGTCTTTCACAGCGACCTTTCGCTCGAAGCCAAACTGGAGCGGGCGCGCCTCGAGTTGCTTGACCTTTCAGCGCGGAACCGACTGCTGAACATGCCGCGTTCCGGACGAGCCGTGCGGTCGATTGACATTGTGGACGAGAGGGCGGCGGAGGTCTATCGTCTTCTCGTGAAGGAAAATCGAGCATTCACGTTCAACCCGGGACGATCCGCGAAGGCAAGCCCATCTGTGGAGGGGAAGAGCGATGCAGACGAAATCGAAGACCTAGCTCAGCCTGAAGACGACACAATGAATGATCGCGGAGTTCTGAGCCGCCATGCCGACACCAAACTCCAAACCCGACTCACGTCGGCAGGACTGCAGAGGCGTCTGTTGGATCTGTACTCGGATGCGCGTACCCTTGAGGAGGAACAGGGGGTCAATATTCTCTTTCTTACACTTGGGTCCTTGAAATGGGTCGACCCGACAAACAAAGAGAACGTGCGATATGCTCCGCTGATTCTGATACCCGTGTCTCTCGAACGGGGCAGCGCGGCTGAACGTTTTAAATTGAAGTTGCGCCAAGAAGATATTGCCTCCAATCTTTCTCTGGAGGCTTTTCTGGATCGGGTCCACTCGCTCAGGCTTCCGGCCTTCGAGCCAGGAGAGGAGTTCGACCCGGAGGCATATTTGGCAAATGTTGCAAACGCAATCTCGTCAAAGCCGGATTGGGAAGTGTTGCGCGACGATCTCGTACTTGGTTTCTTTTCCTTCGCCAAGTTCCTGATGTATCGGGATCTCGATCCCGAGGTTTGGCCGGTAGACGGAAAGTTGACCACGCTGCCGATGATCCGTTGTCTCCTGGCGGAGGGATTCCCCCATCCAGGCGATATGGCGCCTGAAGACTCGATGATCGATCCGCTAATCTCACCGGCCGAGTTGCGACATGTGGTGGACGCAGACAGTTCTCAGGCCTTGGCGATTCACGACGTCCGGTGCGGGCGAAATCTGGTGATTCAGGGGCCCCCGGGAACGGGAAAGTCGCAGACGATCGCCAATGTCATTGCGGCAGCCATCTATGAAGGTAAGTCCGTACTTTTCGTAGCGGAGAAGATGGCCGCGTTGGAGGTAGTGAAGCGAAGGTTGGATCAAGCGGGAGTTGGAGACGCATGCCTGGAACTGCACAGCAATAAGGCCAACAAGCGGATGGTGCTGGAGGAGCTGCGCCGAACCTGGGAACTCGGATCGCCGCGCGGCGCACTTTCAAATTCGCTTCACTCCAAACTGCAGGAGGCACGGGATGAACTAAATGGTCATGCCCAACGAATGCACGATGCGCATGTCCCGAGCGGTCTCACGCCCTATCAGGTGATGGGCGAGTTGGTCCGCCTGCGCGACGGAGGCCAGACGCCAACTTCCTTACAGCTCCAGGAGCCGGTGCGATGGTCATCCGATGAGCGACTGGAACGAGAGCGGCTTCTCAAGGAGTTGATCCAACGTGTCCAAGTTATCGGCCTTCCGACCCAACATCCTTGGCGGGGCGTGGGGCTGGAAACGATCCTGCCGGCGCAAGTTGACCGCATCGTGACCCGCATTGGAGATTTGAAGGAACGGTTGGCGCAAATTCTGAGCGAGCAGAGCGAGTTGGCGGCGATTTTGGAGACGCCCCCGCCGATTCACCTGCGCACGTTCGAGGCGACTGCGGCGCGAGCACGGCGGGTCGGCTCTGCGCCAGCCGACTTTCAAGAATGCCTTGGGGCGAGCGAGTGGGTTGAGCGGCAGCAGGAGATTACATCCTTACTGGTGGCTGGGCGCCGCTACGTTTTCGGTGCGGAGACCTTGTCCGGCAAGCTCCGGAGCGGCGCATGGAATACGGATGTTCGAGCCGCACACAAAATTACTGCGTCGCTGTCGCCGAGTTTCGACTCCGATGCATTTCGACGAGTCCGGCAGATCTGCGAACTACTTCCTGGGGTGTCCGAGGCAGCGGCGCGACTAAGGAACAGCCTGGGGATCGAAGAAGCTATCGATAGGATTTCGTCGATCAAGAGAGTTCTGGCTATCGGCACCCACGTCGCGGCTGCCCCGACGGTGAGTCCCGACGCATTTCTGGCGGCAGTCTGGGACCATAGCGTGGAGCAGGCGGGTGATTTAGTTGAGGCAGTCGGCGCTCTCGAGGCGGCACGAGAGCAGGTGGGCAATCACCTGAACGACGGTGCCTGGGAGATGGATTGCGGTCCAGTGCGACAGGCGCTAGCTTCGCACGGAACCAGTGTATTCCGGTTCCTGAGCGGCGATTGGCGGAAAGCCAATCGCGTCGTGAAGTCGTTGTTGCGGTCGCCGGAGTTGCCGGCCGAAGAGGTAATTCCGCTCCTGGATGCGGTGATCCGAGGGCAGCGGTGCCTGCGATTGATTCAGCAGGGTGAGGCGTTGGGACGGTCGGCATTCGGCTCCCGGTGGAGGGGGGATCGATCTAACGCCGCTGAGCTTCGCGCGTTGCTGGAATGGATGCGGAGCTTGGGTCCATTCTCGACCGAGATCCGAACGGTGGCGAGCCGGACGAACGACCAAGCGGCCATAGGGGAGGCGGTGACGGCGCTGAACGCAATTTTGGGGAAATGGGAACCGCTATTGGAGGCCGCGCGGAGAGACCTTTCAGAGCCTGACTTCGAAACGTTGGCGACGATCTGGCGCCGCTGCGCGGAAGTGGCAAATTCTGATGCGCAAACCAAACAGGTCCTTACCGACGCTCCGGAATCGGCCGGGGCCCGCCTGCCACTGCTCGAGGGATTGCTCGATTGGCAGTCAGCAGAGAGCGCCATTACCACCGGGCACGACCTGGGGACCGCGTGTTTCGGCCCTGTCTGGTCGGGAACGACGTCGCCGTGGGCACAATTGGAGCGATGCGCGGAGTGGGTTTCCGCGCACATGGATGTTCGCAACCTGGCAGCTCATATTGAGGAACGCGTCGAGATTGCCCGTCGTGCGACCGCGGCGGAGGCGGCCACGGAGAGTCTCGTCCGCGATGCCGACAGTCTTTTCTTCGACCTGCGCTTAGACACCGCGGGAGTTTTCGCAGAGGCCCAAGTCCCTGCGATGCCCGTTGAGCGATTGCGCGGGCAATTCGAATCGTGGCTGGCGCACCCGGAACAACTTTCTCAATGGGTCGCATATCGAGAGCGAGCCCAAAGGGGACGGGCGCTAGGCCTTCAGTCGCTCATTGATCGATTGGAGGACGGTAGCATTGCGCCGGAGCGGGCGGTAACCACATTTCGTCAGGCATATTTTGAGGCCATTCTGGAGGCGCAGGTCGTGCAAGTGCCAGAGTTGGGGAAATTCGATGGGCACCTTCATAGGCGCCTGATTCACGAGTTTATCGAGCTTGACCGGCAGCGAATCGAGGCTGCCCGGCTAGAGGTGGTGCGAGCCCACCATCGTAGGATTCCGCAGGGGGGAGGAGGCGTCGGGCCACTGGGCATCTTGCGGGCCGAGATCGCCAAGCGGCGTGGGCACATGCCGATTCGGCAGTTGATGATGAAGGCGGCGGCGGCCATCCAGGCACTGAAGCCTGTTGTTATGATGAGCCCGTTATCGGTGGCTCAGTTTCTGCCGCCAGGTCAACTAACGTTTGATTTGCTGGTGATGGACGAAGCGAGTCAGATACAACCGGTCGATGCACTCGGAGCGATTGCCCGGTGCAGACAGGTGGTTGTGGTGGGAGACGAGCGGCAGCTTCCGCCGACCAAATTCTTCTCGAAAATGACAAGCGGGCAGTCCGAAGAGGACGATGCAGACTCTGCACAGGTTGCCGATATTGAGAGCATCCTGGGCTTGTTCACGGCGCGCGGCATGCCCCAGCGGATGCTGCGTTGGCACTATCGCAGTCGCCACCAATCGCTGATCGCCGTTTCCAACGCTCAGTTCTACGAGAACAAGCTATTCATTGTGCCAAGCCCTTATACGAGCGCGGCAGGCAGAGGCCTCCGGTTCCACCATGTGACCGATGGGCGATTCGACTCCGGCAACACCCGGACGAATGCCATAGAGGCCCAAGTGGTAGCGGATGCGGTGATTCGTCATGCGAGGGAACATCCGGAGCGGTCGCTTGGGGTCGCTACATTTTCGACGAGCCAGCGACGGGCGATTCGCGACCATATTGAACTTCTTCGCCGGGCGAACCCCGACACGGAAGGCTTCTTTCACTCCCATCCAGGGGAACCGTTCTTTGTGAAGAATCTGGAGAACGTGCAGGGCGACGAACGAGACGTGATCCTTATCTCGGTGGGATATGGACGGAACGCGCAAGGCTATATGGCTATGGCGTTCGGTCCCCTGAGCGCAGAAGGTGGCGAACGGCGACTGAACGTACTGATCAGCCGCGCCAAACTCCGGTGCGAGGTGTTCGCATCGATTACAGACGAGGATATCGATACCGAACGGGGAAAGGGAAAGGGTGTTTTTGCGTTCAAGCTGTTCCTCCACTTTGCCCGCACGGGCCGGCTGGCAATGGCTGAGACGACAGGCCGAGACCACGACAGTGTGTTCGAAGCGCAGGTGGCGAACGCATTGCAGGCCAGAGGTGTCGAAGTTCACAGGCAAGTTGGAATTGCTGGCTTTTTCATCGATTTGGCGATTGGGGATCCTGACCGGCCCGGACGCTATCTACTCGGAATCGAGTGTGACGGGGCGTCGTACCACAGCGCGCGCTCGACGCGGGACCGTGACCGCCTCCGTCAAGCGGTCCTCGAAGATCACGGATGGATCATTCATCGGGTGTGGAGCACAGACTGGTTTCAGCGTCCCAAAGAACAACTGGAGCTAGTAATGGCAGCACTGGAAGCCGCCAAGCAAGAGTTGGAAGGGCGGGGAGAAAACCAAGCTTCTAAATCCCGTGCGGTCGGCCTGGAAGTCGTCACGATCGACCGAGAAGGGGTGACACAGGTCGGGTTATCGGAGGCGGCACAATCTGCTGGGAGCGGCAGCCACTACGTAGAGGTTAGCTTGCGTCGGCCTGACGGTTGGCCGGAGTTACACGAAACGCCGACGGGAGCTATTGCGCAGCTCGTGGAAGAAGTCGTAAAGATTGAAGGGCCCGTCCACTTGGATGAGGTGACGGCTCGAATTCGCAGCGCGTGGGACCTGCAAAGAAGCGGCCCAAGGATCCAGTCCCTCGTGGAGAGGGCAGCCGCACACGCTGAATTGACGGGAAAGGTGGAGGTTCGCGAGAAGTTTCTTAGTTCCCCCGGTGGTACGGTGCGGATCCGGGATCGAAGCGCAGTGAATTCCGTAAACCTACGAAAGCCGGAGATGCTTCCCCCAATTGAGGTCGAGGAGGCGGTGCTGCAAGTCCTACAAGCAAACTTTGGATGCAGCGACGGGGAAATATCTCAGGCGGTAGGCCGGCTTTTCGGCTTTCGAGCTACGAGCGCCCAGTTTCGGGAGGTGGTCCAAACGGCGGTGCACGCACTGACGCAACGTTCTTTGCTCGTCAGGAAAGGCCCCTACCTAGTAGTGAATCAATCGACCGGCTCGGATTAGCCTCTTCCGACTTGTTAACAAATAATCGGACGCCCGAGAAATTAAACAGGGCGCTCGATCCGGCCTCCGTCTACCACAACTTCTTGCGGAATTATGCTCCGCTCGTCAATGTCAGCGGTGACGTCCTCGGACTCTGCGTCCATTCACTACGCGCCACCGCCGCCACCAATGCACTCTCACACCAGACCGATATAGGGAAAGTGCAGGAGAGGCTCGGACACGCCAATGTACCGACGGCACGGCTTTATGATCATCGAACACGCGGCCCGAGGATAGTCCGACGTTTCATGTGAACTTTTGACACGGCTCCAAGAGTTTTAATCTAGCCCCCGGTTTCCCAGAACTCCGGAAGAGCCGTCGAGTAGTAGTAGAATCACCATACATGCCTCAGCATTGCTTCGTTGCGTACCCTTCGGTGCCCGCCGCTAGGGCTGAAACCATCGAAAGTGCTATTTCGACTATAGCCATGACAGATGTGGTGACGATCAAGGGTTGGAAAACGTTATTCCCTGGTGGCAGACCAATCATTAGTCGTATCTTCGAGGAAATTCGCGCCTGCCACTGCTTTATTGCAGATCTTACCGGCCTTAATCCCAACGTTCTGTTCGAACTCGGCTACGCTGTGGCTCATCGAAAGAGAGTTTGGCTGTTGCTGGACACGGCAATGGAGAAGGCAAAACTAGATTTCGATAGATTTCAGCTCTTCACAACACTGGGATATCACGGATCGAGCAACAGCGACTCTATCGTTAAGGCGTTTTTTCAGGATCGACCATTCGCGGACGGGACGAACCTCTTCGAAGATCTGTTCGACAAGACGCAACTCGTTCTACGTCCAACGCTACTGTACGTAAAAGCCCAGACCGCAACGGAGGCATCGAATCGTTTAACGCGAAAGGTTATGGCTGGGCAGATCGCATCAGTGATTGATGACCCAGCGGAGAGCGCGAATCAGCCTCTCAGTTGGTACATAAATCGAGCTAGTGCCTCCTCCGCCGTCGTCTGTCATTTGCTTTCTTCAGAACACATCAACTGGCAACTGGCCAACGCAAAGCAGGCCTTTGTGGCGGGAATAGCACAGGGGCTTGGCAAGCCGATGCTGATGCTCGCCCACGAACCCTACGCTTCACCGTTGGACTATCGCGATTTGCTTCGCACTCACGACACGGCATCGACAGCTGAGACGTTGTTTGATCAATGGTTTGCGCCATTAATTGAGGCAATTCGAAAGCGGGACTTAAGTGCGGACTACTACAAAGATCAGAAGGTCGCAAAAACGACCCTTGAACGGATCAATCTCGGCGAATGGATTGCCGAGAACGAATCTGAAGAAGTGTCTGAGTACTTCATTCCGACAGCAGCGTACACAGAGGCGCTGCGGTCAAATCACTCTATTTTTATAGGACGGAAAGGAACTGGCAAAAGCGCAACGTTTTACAAGCTTCAGGATGAACTAAGTGCTGATCCGCGAAATCATGTCTGCATTATCAAACCGATCGCGTATGAGTTGGAAGGTATCCTGCATTTGCTTGGCCAGACGCTTGCAAATGCAGATAGCGGATATCTTATAGAAAGCCTATGGAAGTTTCTTATCAGCACAGAATTAGCCAAGAGCTTGTACACGAATATTAATTCAAAGCCAGTTTACTATGGCCGCACACCTAGCGAGCGCGATCTGGCTGAGTTTGTTGAACAGAATGCTTCTTGGATCACGCCGGAATTCTCAGTAAGGCTAGAAGCTGCCGTTAATCGACTACTTGCCGTGCCAACCACTGGAACCTTGGAGGTTCGTCGAAATAGCATCAGCGAGCGGCTACATGGTGATATGCTACCGCGATTGAAGGTCGTTCTTGGAAATGTTCTTTCTGGGAAAACTCGCATCATTATTCTCGTAGATAATCTGGATAAGGCCTGGGATCAGAACCAGGATCTGTCCCGCGTCAGCGACTTGCTGTTCGGCCTGTTAAACGTAAGCGGTCGCATTGCTAGCGATTTTCGGCGAGATCCAACGTTCCGCGAACGATTTGCGTTTTCAGTGATCCTGTTTCTGCGTAGTGATATTTTTGCTGCAATCATCAGGTTTGCCCACGAACGTGACAAGGTCCCCGTGCAACGCATGTCATGGGACGACCCAGAGATGCTTCTTCGCGTGCTGGAGGAGCGTTTCATGAAGTCTGATGTAGGGCTTGGCTCGCCTATCGGCATTTGGCAAGAGTTTTTTAGCGCCACGATTAGAAACCGCCCCACCCGTCAATATATTATTGAAACGGTTCTTCCTCGGCCGCGGGACTTGCTTTTTCTCGTTAAGCGGTCTCTCCAGTTTGCTTTGAATCGAAGCCATGGGCGGATTGAAGAAGAAGATGTATTAAGTGCTGAATTGGAATACTCCCAGTTCGCTTTAAACTCGCTACTTGCGGAGAACGCAGGGCAAATAGTTGATTTTGAGAAGCTCCTGGCGCAGTTCTCGTTATCCAACGAAATCGTATCTGAGCTAGACTTGCTGTCTTACATAGAGCGCGCGGGCGTATCGGAGCTCCCGAGCAAGGTCGCTGATTTCCTCTGTGAGCTGGCGTTTATCGGTGTGGAAGTGGAACATAATCGATTCGAGTTCCTATACGATGAGGCGAAAACGGCGAAATTGAACGCGATGGCAAGTCGGAGTGCAGAGCAAAACCCATCGGGACTCCGCCGTTATCGCATCAACTTTGCCTATCACCGGTACCTTGAGATCAAACCCGATGCCAGCCTCATGCCTCAAAAGAGCGAACCGCTTTCTATAGATAATGATAGGCCATCCTAGGAAAGCATATTTCGCTCGGAGCCGATATCGATTCCAGACAAGGATGATAGATAATTATTGAAACGTATCAGTTGCACGGAGACGCCATACACTCACTCCCTGATAGTGTCGTCGCGCATCGCGATGTCAATGGCGAAGGTCAGCTTCAACAAGTCGTTTCCGGGCTGAGCCCGCCCGGTAGTGGCGGCGGGCTAGACGGGAGTGGCGCGAAAGCGGAAATCCTATTCTGCCAAGCAATCGGAATTGAGGTTACCGTTGACGGTCCGCTATAGAACACACTCCCAGTTAATGCCGGATATACCCTTAGCTCTGGACTTCGTGGCTCCGATCGAGATTAGCCGCACGAATCGCAGGGGGTCAGTCTTTTTCGGCAGATGCGGTGCAGCAAGCCGCACTTCTGGTCCTTGAGATGCTCCAGGTTGGGAATCCCGCTGGACTTAATGGCTGCCTTCGGCGGTAAACTGAGCGTAGCCGTGTCCCAGTTTATCGCAGGAGGTTGTTCACATTGAAAAGTCTCTTTATACAATGCGTTTGGGTTGCGGTGTGTTTGGCTACAAGATGCGCCGCCTCTGAACCAGTACTGATTGAGAGCGCGCAGTGTTGTTCAGGCGGATTCTCCTTTGAAGAAGTGATGAAGACCAGTCTCAAATTCGTTTCGCGCGAAAGGTCGGAGTTCCGAATCATCAAAATCATACCGTCCGATGTTCGCAACCTTTTTGTCATCGGCTCAACTTCAGAAGAGGATCGACAACATTGTTTAGAGATTAGTTTGAGGTTGCGGAGCGGTATTAGTCATGCGTATTTATTCCGGACGCCACTCGGGGCCGCGGTGCACCACTGGAACCATTTATGTCTTCTCGGAACCGATTAGAGGCGGTACGATTGCCTGGCTGGAAAAAAGAGGCAATAGTTTCTATGTGCGGGTTCAGCAAGACCCATTGCCTTCGTCAGGAGAGGCACAGAAGGTGGCGCAGGCAATCAGTAAGGAACTCAATCTCGCGCCGGCTGTGCTTTACATTCGATCCGATTCCTACTATCGTCCAGGCGGGAACTGTTGCCCGTACTCCCTACCGATTCAGTGGCGGCGGAAGCCCCCGTTGCGTGCTGACGAGGTAAGCTTGGCTGGGTTTTACTGTAACGTATCGGACAATGGTGGCGAACCGAGCTGTTTCCCAAGCTGGTAGGAGCATCGGGTGACGACGGGGTTTTCGCCGACGTTCCGGTGAATCTCTGAGGAGCAATCGACGGGGTCGGAAAAGCGACACTCCTATAGCCGGCGTCCCCGGCGTGCAAGTTCGCGGGGCACCCCTGCGTGTTTGACCGCAGCCGGATGCTGTTCCTTAGAATTCCCAGGCATAACGACCTTGGATGCGCTTAGTCGGAAAGCGAATCGCATCCGCGGTGCGTCCCCCGTGGTGCTTTCCGAAAAAGAAAATGAATACAATACCGTATGGGTTCCAGCCGGTTCATTCTTGCGGTAGTTCTGGCGCCGTCAATCGCTTACGGGTTAGGTTGCGTAGAGACGTTGGCACTGCCTAGGTACCCTGCTCTAATGCGCGCTGCCCGCTTGTCGAGCGATATCAACTGCTCATCTAGCATTGCTACAGATGGTAGCGAGCCACGATTTCGTTGTACTGCGACTGACTGGCGATTCGCCAGCGTGGCGCGAAGAGTCGAAGAAACTGCAAAGGTAGCGGGGGAATGTCGCTTAACGGGAGGACAATTTCGCCTCCGGTTTTTGATTACACCTGATGTTAAACAGGACGTGGAGAGTTATGTGATCGACAAAGAGGGCGTAGTGATCTCCATCAGCCCAATGGAAGTGAGTGGTCGGTTGAGGGACGGGAGAAAAGATGGCGGCACAATCTGAACGATCTGCGCTTGGGCCTTCAGCCGCCGTCGCCACTTCGTGGAATCTCAGCGACTACATCCAGGGTGACGGCCTGTAATACCTATGTCAAGCGTTCTTCTTTTCTCCATTATCCTGTGCACCATACCGGTACTGCAGGGCGACGACCTGACGGGCGTCGTATGCGACCTGTTCGGATCGCCCATTGATGGCACAGTGGTCGAACTCGTAAGTGTGGATAAAACGGTCAATAGGGTGGTAAAGTCACGAGCTGACGGCGCATTTCATATCGAGATGGTACCCCCGGGCGCTTATACTGTGACTTTCCGCAAACAGGGTTATCATCAGAAACGATACGAGCAGCATATTGCAGGTGACACACGATCATTCACCGTGGGCCTCCAACACGGGCGGTTGTATATTCCTACGGCACATGTCATTCGGGGTTCGCTTCCGCGCCGCCAGAACATAAGAGCACCGTCGATCGTCAAGGCTGTCGCAGCGTTTGATCACTCTATTAGGCTGGCAGCGAGGGTCACCACGAGTGGACTGTTCACGCTTCGAATGCGGATTCCGGGAGACTATTTGGTAGGAGTTGATGACGAGCTCCAAGAGAACTTGACAAAATGCCGTTACCGAGGAGACGGTGATTTATCGATTGACTTGAGGGCAAAGACATGTGTCCCTGTTCAACGGTAGCTGGAGCGGGCAGTATTAGGTTCCCGCTTGACCAACCCATGCTTGTGGGTCTTTCAACTTCCAGTTGATTTGATCGGGCGACAGATCAGGATCAACGTTTCAACGACCGATCCGACTGGGGCTACCTGTGGAATGACAAGCAGGACTCCGGAACTGACGCCCAGATGCCACGAACGAAGCGAGCGCTTGTGGCAAACGGTTATCAAGGCCAATCCCCGGTCGACGTGTCGCGCGGATTAGCCTGAGTACACGTTGTTGGACATTCGGAACCCTTCACTCAAATTTGAGACAGCTCCCGTGAGGCCGCCCGATCGTTCTCGGAACGTTTGATCCATTTGGCTATTTCTGATGCGGTGGCCCCGATGGTGAAGAGCGAACGCATCATTAGGTCGAGCGAGACCGACCGGTGCGCTGCCTGGCTACCACGGAAAGCTGGAAGGACAAGAACGGCGACTGGCAGAAGCGCAGCACCTGGCATCGGCTGGTGGATATATGGAATCGAGCCACTTTTCAAGCCAATTTTTTCTTGTGAAGCCAGTTCGCCGGTTTCTTGGCCGGGCGGCTCATGCCAAAATATGCTATTGTGTACACAGAGTACGCACTATGGAAACCGAGAAGATTGGCATCCGTGAGTTCCGTGAGAATCTGGCGGGATACCTCGAAAGCGGGAAACCGCTGGCGATCACTCGTCATGGCGAAACGCTTGGCTTCTATATTCCTGCGCAGAAGCGGAGCCGCAAGGCGGAGGTCGAAGCCATGCGCGCTGCCGCGAAAGATCTGGACGCCATGATCGCCAGCTGGGACGCGTCTGAGGATGAGCTCATGGAAGAGTACAGGGAGATCCGGCAGTCCAGCCGCGAGAAGAAGCGGAACGCGAAGTAGCCGGCGATGGAACGTAGAGCCCTGGTGCTGGACGCCAACATTCTGATTCGCGCCGTTCTCGGCAATCGAGTTCGGCGTATCCTCGAAGCTCACTGCGACGATATCTCCTTCTTCGTTCCCGAAACCGCATACGCAGAAGCGGAGGAGCACTTGGCCGCGCTCGTCGTCAAACGCGGTGGCGATCCCGCAAAAGGACTCGCCTCTCTGCGATCCATGGCCGCGCTTGGCACGATCGTCAGTCAGGATCTCTACGGCGACTTCGAAGCCGAAGCGCGGAAACGGCTCGGCGCACGCGATCCCGAAGACTGGCCCATCCTCGCGGCCGCGCTTGCCCTCGGCTGTCCGATCTGGACAGAGGACACCGACTTCTTCGGCTGTGGCGTCGCCACATGGACGTCCGCCAGCATCGGGAGTTTCCTTGGACAGTAGCGTTACCTTCACCGACGGTTTTTACCGATCGTTTGGCCGCGGGACCGTTAACGAGTTATTGGCGATATCAACTCACGCGGTGAAGGAGTGCGGCAGGGGCTTTTTCCAGAATGCCGATCTGATGAAGGGCGATCGAGGCTTTGCCCAAGTCTATCGAGACACTCCGAGCCAGAGCCGACGCGGGCTTCGACTGCTGGGACGCGGTGAATGCCTATACCGAATTGAACTGCGAGTTTGTCATCGTGGCTCGGAAGACGGACCGGTTGTTGGGTGAATTGCAGGCGCCGGATTGGCGGAGTTCGTCCCAGACGGACGCGGACTTTGAATGCCAGTTTAGCTACCAACCGAAGGGTTGGGAACGGGAGTACCGATTGGTGGGCCTGCGCTATGACCAGCCCGAACCCGACGCGGCCAACCCGGATCAGATCGGACTCTTCGATGGGTTGACTTGCCGGCATGTCCGGGCCTGGCGACGTTTCCCCGCTTCGCCGCGGTGACCAAGGCGGGAATCCGATTCCGGAGGAGACCGGACTGCGCCCTTGGACGGCTGACTATTCGAACTTGTTCCCCCAGATGCCACAAACGAAGCAAGCGCTTGGGGCGTCGTTCGCTTATCGTGACTGACGAGGATGCGAGGTTGTGACGCGGAAAGGGCGAGAACTGCTTCGTCGTCGAGACCATCCAACTGGGCATCCTGAGCCGACTGAAAATCAATGCTGGGCTCCTGCCGCCATACTGTATTGATAATGATCCGTTTCTGATCCTTGTCGGCCTGGAAACGAATCTTCAAGACGGCGCCGTATCCCGAGGGACTTATTCCCGGCGGCTTCCCCGCAGGCGGGAAAACAGTTCAGGGCGGCTCTCGTTTAAGGCAGGCACCGCACGTAGCAACTCCGCATTCCCTTCACTGATGTTGGCGCCAACCTCTTTCTTATGGGCCAGGTAGAAGGTGATCGCGCCGTACACCTGCTCTAGGGTCAGCGATGGGAAATTGTGGCGGATGGTCTCAGGCGAGTCTCCGGCCCTAAACGAATCCACGATCGAATCCAGGGAGACGCGGGTGCCATAGACATAGAACCCACCGTTGCGCTGTTGGACGTATTCGCTGCGCTGCATACCGCCAGTATAGGACCTTCGGCTCCACAACGGCATCGCGGCTGTGGGAATGTCCCCCTGCCGAGTTATTAGTGACCTCACGGGAGTGTGTGCTGATCAGGTTCTGCTTTGGGTCTGCGATTGGTCAAGGGTTGCCGACCCCCGGGGGAGGAAGTTGTGTGCGTCAAGCTCTGCAAAAGTAGACAGGAAGCTGATCGAGTGGAGTGGTGTCCGTAGTCAGCGAATGAACCTGATCGAATATTCAGGCTGCTCGGCCAGAACATCAAGTTCGTGGTGATCCGCCGTGAGAATCGTGGCCTTCCTGCGCGCCGCCAATTCGATGGCGAAGCAGTCAGCCAAAGACACCCGACGGAGGTTAGCTTTGAGTGTTCCAGCCGCTTGCCAAACCAAGGCAGGAATGCTTGCGTCCTCTATCAGGGAGTGTCAACTAATTTGTGTAAACTGCCTCTCCTTGGTTAATTGCCACGGTTACGGACGATGCCGGATGCCAGCCGA